>CAMWTV010000045.1 GCA_947177215.1 uncultured Muribaculaceae bacterium | reverse complement strand
GCATAGGGCGGTCGGCGCTGTCGTCGGCGCGCCGCTGGCTTTGGGTCGACGGGAGGGCGGCGATCCAGTCTTCATAGTTGCGTTTGACGTATTTGTAGAAGGCTGAGTCGGCATCGGCTTTTTGCATTTTCAGCATTTCGTCCATGTTTGTCTCGGCTGAGGCCAGACGCATCTCCCAGTTGACGAGCTTTTCGTAGACGGCATAGAATCCGGCAATGGATGAGGCTTCGTTGATCTGCATCGAGAGGCGGGCGAAATCCTGCTGATAGTCGGATGCCGCTGTCTGCGACACAAGTTTGTCGCTGTGCAGATTCTTTTTGATCGAAAGAAGGATCTGGTTGGGATTCACCGGCTTTATGAGATAGTCGGCAATGTTGTTTCCAACGGCCTGATCCATTATGTTCTCTTCCTCGCTTTTGGTTATCATTATGACCGGAGTCTGCGGCGAGATCTCTTTTATGCGCTGAAGGGTCTCGAGGCCGGTAAGACCAGGCATGTTCTCGTCGAGAATAACCAGGTCGAAATGGCGTGAGCCTACGAGTTCGAGCGCGTCACGGCCGTTGTTGACAGTGACAGGATCGTATCCCTTTGAGCGGAGAAAAAGTATGTGGGGCTTGAGGAGGTCAATCTCGTCGTCGGCCCATAGGATTGAATATGGTGTCATGATACTGTTGTTGAGAGTGGGACAAAACGGTCAGTCGAGCAGCGGGTCGTCGCCTTCTGATCCGGGGTCGTAATCGGGAAGCCCGGGGGTGGTTACCGGCTTTGCTGCCGGCTGAGGCGCTTTTGCCGGAGATGCCTGTGGTGTAACCGGTTCCGGCGCGGGTGGTGTGCCGGTCGGGTTGACAGTAGCGGGCTGTTGTTCCGGTTGTTTGTCGGGCTGTTCGATATGTTGCTCACCGTGAGGTTCTTCGGGCTGCTCCTGTGGCATTTCAGAATGTTCTTCGGGAAGCTCCTCAGGGAGATTGTCGGATGCCTCTGACGCTTCTTCGGGTGTCAGGCCTTCCGACGGCCCGAAGAATTCAGGGGGGAGCACCGACTCTTCGGTGTTGCGGTAGGTTTTGTCGCGCATGTAGCTGAAGTAGTCGTCGAACGAACGGCCGCTTTTCAGAAGTGTGTCGAAGTTTTTGGCAGAGATGACAACCGGACGCACTTCGGGGGGGAGTGTGAACGATGGCGACGAAGCCATTACCTTGCGGTAGTGGTTTATTTCGTTAACGTTGTCGAAGCCTTTGATTATCAACAGTCCGAGGCGGCCGAAGTTCATCTGCTCGAGGTCGAAATCCTTTACAACGAACGATGAGAAATTGTGTCGGGCAACGTTGTAGAGCAGCCCGTTCTGTGATATGACATCGGTGGGGAAGAGGAGTATGAGATATTGTTCGTCGTCGGGGTTGAGGTCGAATTCAAGCGGGGTGTCGCCGTCGACTGCGGTTGAGTCGTTCGACAGGCGTATGTCCCAAAGCATGCCGCGCATGTTTGATCCACCCTGCATGAGGTTCTTGCCCTGTGCCAGCCCTTTGAGATATGATGAGGCATAGGGGGATATGTCGGTGTCGGGATAACGTTCGAGCATCAGCATCAGGGTGTTTCTGAAGGCCTCGGTGTTATGGTCGGATACATGGGCGAGGGCTTCGAGGAACATGAATTTGGGCATAAGCTTGCTCAGGGGATAGTCGGTGCTTACAGTGGAGTAGAGCGAGTGCACGCGGGCGTTGTCGTTGTCGAAATAGGCCTGCAGGGTCTCGTCGTAAAGCAGGTTTTCGACTTCGAGCATGCGGCGAAGATTGCCCACGTAGTCGGGATCGCGCATGGCGATGCCGTATTTCGAGTCAGGGAATTGCGAAAGGATAAGGGCGCGGTAGTGCTCGGCGCGGGCTATGTTGCCCGCACGCATGAACATGAGGTAGAGATTGTAGTAGGCGTCGAGGCGGTAGATGTTGTCGGGGTAGCGGTTCAGAAGGGTCTCGAACTCAGTCTCGGCCGCATCGAAGTCTTCGAGTTTGTCTTTCAGGATTACGCCCATGTTGTATAGACCTTCCTGGATAACATCGTTGGCGGTCTGCTTCTCTTCGTCGGTCTTGGGAATCTGACGGAGGTAATATTCGGGATAGTGGGGATCGTTCTCCTTTTCGGTGTCCTCGCTGTTTTCGGTTTTTTCGCTGTTTTCGGTCTGGCCGTCGGTCTCGTCGCCGTTATCTTCGCTGTCGGATTCGGAATCGGACGAGAAGTCGTTGAAGTTGAACGACGATTTGTTGCGCCGGCGCCAGTCGTCTTCGAGTTTTCGGTTTCCCCATCGTTTCTGGAACTCGGTGCGCCCGGCGTTTTTCGTGGCGGTGTTATAGAAGTACCACGAGTCGTCGCCGGTGTTCATGGCGAAAGTCTGCGGAGCTTTTGAATTGGCCCCGAGAGTGTTGCCCATGGCGTCGCGGTTGGCGAGGAATTCCTCGCGGGCGGCAGCCTCGGCTTCTTCTTTCTCTTTCTTTTTAAGCTCTTCGATAATTTTGTTTACGGTTTCGAGCTGCTGCTCGGGTGTCATGGCGGCGAGCCGCAGCAGAGAGTCCTGCAGCTCTACGTTCTGTGAATACACCGCCAGCTCGTCGAGGAGGTCGCTCCGCTTTTTAAGAGTCTTGTAGTCAGGCCATGTGTCAGGAATCAGGGGTATTGCCTCTGAGTAGCATGGCTGGGCTTTGGAGTATTTCCGCAGGTCGTAGTAAAGACCTCCGAGGGTAAGCTGCGAGATGGCCTTGTCGATGCCGTTGCGGGTTGACTTTTCGGCTGCGATCTCGTAGTTTTTTATCGCGTTTGCGGTGTCGCGTCGTGAGAGATAGAGGTTTCCGATGGCGTAGTAGACCTGATCGAGGTATTCCTTGTTGCGGTCGTAGCGCACCATGCGTTTGAGCGCGTTCACTTCGGGCGTTATGTCGGCTCCGGTGTAGACCTCGCTCTGTTTGATGCGTGCGTTGAATTTTGTGCGGTAGGATGCGTTTGAGTTTCCGCCGGCCTTTTTGTAGGCTTTGTAGGCGGCCTCTTTGTCGCCGGTCAGGGTGTAGAGCTGCCCCAGCAGGAAGTTGAGTCTGATTTTCTGCGGGCCTGACGAGTATCTGATCCCTTCGGTGAGCAGCGGTATGGCTTTCTGATATTCTTTTGATCGGATGTTGAAGTCGGCGGCTGTGGTGTAAAACAGCTCTTTGAGGGTTTTTGAGGTGAGCTGGTCGGGTTTTATACGCGAGATTATGTTTTCGGCTTCGAAGAGCCAGTCCATGGCGCAGTAGGAACGGGCTTCCCACAGGCGGGCTTCGGTGACGGTGGCCGGCAGCCATGAGAAGTGTTTGGAGATGTAGAAGAAAGTCGAGGCGGCTCCGAGAAAGTCGCCGTTGTTGAACTGGCCGCGCCCCATCATTAGCCATGAGTTGTGGAGGAAGGGGTTGTATTCCTCGCGTCTGAGCCACTCTTTGTAGGCGGGGTCAGATGCTTTTCCGGCTTTCTTTTTCGGTTTTTTCTTTATCGACCGGAGCTGGATGGCTTTCTGTGCTTTTTCGATCGAACGGTCGAAGTTGCCTGAGGGCTGGGGGGCTTTTTCGTCGGCTTTGGCTTCTGCCGGGTGAATGAACAGCAGTCGGGAGTAATCGTCTTCATAGGCTGTTTCCATCTCCTTGAGGGTCTCCTTGTAGTGGGTGTCGCCGTTGAAGTGGATGTTGTAGCGGGTTATGAAGGCCTGATAGTTGCGGGTGGCGGCGTTGTTTTTCTTGGGAGAGCATGAGGCGAGGGCCATGACCATAACGGCCATGACTGACGCCACAAGCGATATTTGAAAATTCTTTCTCACAGTTCTGTTTCACCGCGTTCACGCTCTGATTCCGGTGCGGGGCAGGCTTAAAGCGTGATGGCCGGCAGCCGGAAAAATTTCCACGACTTGCCTATTAGGAAAACGTCGAGGGAATGATATTATTGCTTTTTGCGGGATTTTGGGATTTTTAAGGTTGCAAAAGGTTGCGGTCAGTGTGTATCTTTGCCGGAGAAACGCTAACTTTGCGGAATAAACATCAGCTCTGCCCTGCGGAGCCTTTTAACCACGGAAAACTGAAAAAGGATATGAATTTGACTGAAAGATTTCTGAAATATGTGAAGTTTGACACCCAGAGTGACGAATTGACAAATCTTACTCCGTCTACTCCGGGGCAGATGTTTTTTGCCCAGGCTCTTGAAAAGGAGTTGCGCGAGATGGGGCTGGAGGATATATCGCTTGACGAGAACGGTTATCTGATGGCCACGCTTCCGGCCAACATAAGCCGTGAGGTTCCGACTGTTGGTTTCATTGCCCATCTTGACACGTCGCCGGATATGTCGGGCAAGAATGTGAATCCGCGCATTGTCGAGAATTATGACGGCGGCGAGATTGTGCTGAACAGCGAGAAGGGGATTGTGTTGCGTCCGGAAGAGTTTCCGGAGCTTCTCGACTACAAGGGCGACGATCTGATTGTGACTGACGGCACCACGCTTCTGGGGGCTGACGACAAGGCCGGCATAGCCGAGATTATCTCGGCTGTGGCTTATCTGCAGGCTCATCCTGAGATAGAACACGGCAAGGTGAGGATTGCATTCAATCCGGACGAGGAGATAGGTCAGGGCGCCCACAAATTCGATGTAGAGCGTTTCGGGGCCGACTGGGCCTATACGATGGACGGCGGCGAGATCGGCGAGCTGGAATATGAGAATTTCAACGCGGCTGTGGCCAAGGTTACCTTCAAGGGGCGCAATGTGCATCCGGGCTATGCCAAACACAAGATGGTTAACTCGATAAGGATCGCGAACCAGTTTATACTGATGCTTCCGCGCTGGGAGACTCCAGAGCATACAGAGGGTTACGAGGGGTTCTATCATCTGGTGCATATTGACGGCGGTGTCGAGGAGACCACGCTGACCTATATTATCCGTGACCATGACCGCGACCGTTTCGAGCGCCGGAAAAAGGAGCTTGAGCATCTGGTTAGAAAAACGAACCATGAGTTTCCGGAGTGTGCGTCGATCGAGATCAGCGACCAGTATTACAACATGCGCGAGAAGATCGAACCTGTGATGTATGTTGTGGAGATTGCCGAGGAGGCCATGAGGCTTGCCGGGGTGACTCCGAAGGTGCAGCCGATACGCGGCGGCACGGATGGCGCCCAGCTGTCGTTCAAGGGGCTTCCTTGTCCGAATATCTTTGCCGGAGGGCTGAATTTCCACGGACGCTATGAGTTTGTGCCTGTTCAGTCGATGGAGAAGGCCGAGAAGGTGATTGTCGAGATTGTGAAACTGGTTGGCGCCGGCCGATAACATCCGGAGCCTGAACAATAAAAAGCCGGGGCGCCTGACTGACAACAAGCGGTCTGAAGCGCTCCGGCCGTCATATATACGATGGCGGGGGATATGTTAATGAAATGGACAAGACTCTGATTGTCATAACCGGGCCTACGGGGAGCGGCAAGACCGGACTAAGCATAGAGGTGGCGCGGAGGCTGGGATGTGAGATAATCTCGGCCGACTCGCGGCAGATTTACCGCGATATTCCTGTAGGCACGGCTGCTCCCGACGAGAAGGAGCTTGCGGCCGCGAGGCATCATTTCGTTGGGTATCTCGACCTTGAGGAGTATTACAGCGCGGCTCAGTTCGAGGCCGATGTTATGGCGCTGCTGCCGGAGTTGTTTTCAAGAAGCGATTATGCGATTATGTGCGGCGGGTCGATGATGTATGTCGACGCGGTTGTGTATGGCATAGATGAGCTGCCGACAATTTCGGATGACGTGAGGCGGAGGGCCTACGCGATTCTGGAGCGGGAGGGGCTTGAAGGCGCGTTAAGGGTGCTTGATTCTCTTGATCCCGAATATGGCGCTGTTGTTGACAGAAACAACCATAAGCGGGTTGTTCATGCGATAGAGATATGTATGGAGGCCGGAAGGCCTTATTCGTCGCTCAGAACCGGCCGGCGGAAACCCCGAGGTTTCAGGGTTGTGAAATTTGCCCTTGACTTCGGACGTGAGGAGCTGTTTGACAGGATAAACAGGCGTGTCGAGCTGATGGTGGCCAGGGGGCTGGCCGACGAGGCGCGCAGGGTGATTGACCGCCGTGAGCTGAATTCGCTGAATACGGTTGGATACAAAGAGATGTTCAAAATGCTTGACGGGGAATGGGATATGGCTACGGCTGTTGCCAGAATGCAGAAAAACACGCGGGTGTTTGCCAAGAAGCAGCTTACATGGCTTAAAAAGGCCGATGATGTGGTGTGGCTTGATCCGCATGGCAACGATGTTGCCGGCGATGTTATAAGAAGGTTAATCTAATTACAGAAATCAGAAATGAAATTTGACAAGTTTTGGAATGATGCCAAGGATGAGCTTCAGGGATATTTCTCGTTTAACGGGTTTCTGGTGCCCGAGGAGGAGGCGGAGCAGTCGATCAGGGAGGGGGTTACATTCAAGGGAACGAACATACTGATTCTGGTTTTCGCCATTCTTATCGCGTCGCTCGGGCTTAACACCAATTCGACCGCGGTTATCATAGGCGCGATGTTGATATCTCCGCTTATGGGCCCGATAATCGGTCTTGGACTCGGTGTCGGGATCGAGGATTTCGAGCTGCTGAAGCGGTCGATGCGCAATCTGACCGTGGCGGCGGTGTTTTCGGTGCTGGCATCGTGTGTGTATTTTCTGATCTCGCCTGTGAGCGAGGGGCACAGCGAACTGCTTGCGCGCACTTCGCCTACTATCTACGATGTGTTTATCGGATTTTTCGGCGGAAGCGCCGGCATTTTTGCCATCGCGTCGAAAAACAAGGGGAATGTTATTCCGGGTGTGGCTATCGCCACAGCCCTTATGCCGCCTCTGTGCACAGTGGGTTATGGTCTGGCCACGTTGCAGATGAATTATTTTTTCGGGGCGCTTTATCTGTTTCTGATCAATTCGATATATATCTGTCTGGCTACTTTCATCGGCGTGAAGCTGATGAAGTTCAAGAAGCTTGAGTCGGCTGTGCCCCAGCGCGCGCGCCGCATGAAACGGATTGTCTATACGCTGGCTGTGCTGACTCTGCTTCCGAGTGTTTATCTGACTTACAGCATGCTCCGTCAGGAGCGTTTCGAGATGAATGCGTCAAGGTTTGTGAGCGATGAGTTCCGCTTTCCGTCGACACAGGTGCTGAGTCACTCGGCGAGCATGCAGAACGGCGAGAAGGTTGTGAATGTTACGCTGATCGGAAAGGTGCTTCCGCAGGACTCGCTTGAGCTGGCTTTGAGTTCGCGGATGCACTTCTACGGGCTCCAGGGGGCGAAACTCAACATTGTGCAGGGCGACGGCGGCCGCCTGGCAGGTAACGGCGATGTGGCCGGCCACTCGGTAGGGCAGATCTATGAGATGGCGCAGAATGCGCTTATGCAGAAGCAGGAGGCGATAGATTCGCTGCGCCAGATGCTTGCCAACCGTCAGGAACATGATTCGATTGCGTCGCGTCTGGCACCTGAGCTGCGTGTTGTCTTTCCGCAGGTTGCCGAGATTGCCATAACCAAGGCTGTTTTCGGGAATATTGGCAACGGAGACCTTGATACGATAAACATGGCTTTGGTGAATTATGCCCGTCCGATGGGTGAGGCCCAGCAGAAAGAGCTGTGCCGTTATCTTGAGGCTCGTCTGCGTGTGAGCCAGATCAGGCTTGTTCAGGTTGACCGTCAGGGGCGTCAGTCTTCGGGGCGCTGACCTCAGTTGCTTCGCCGTCTTTGGCTCTGGGCAGGGTGAAGATGAATTCGAGTCCGCCTCCGCGGCGGTTGCGCACGCTTATCGATCCGCCCATTGTGTTGATGGCGCTTTTTACGATCGGCAGTCCGAGGCCTGTGCCTCCGGCTTTGCGCGAACGGCCTGCGTCAACGCGATAGAAACGGTCGAAAAGACGCGACAGATGCTCTTCGCCCACTCCCACGCCGTTGTCGTAGAAGGCGAATGTGTAATAGCTTTGCGAGCGGCCGAGCAGTTCGATTCCCATCTGAGTGCCCTGTGAGTATGCCACGCTGTTTTTCACCAGATTGCTTAACACGGAGTTGAGCAGCCCTTCGTTGCCTGTTATCCGGCAGTCGACGGGCAGGTTGTAGCGGATATCCATGTTTTTTGTTATGCCTGAGGCGAGGGTTTCCTCGATGAAGGTGAACACCATCTGGTGGAAGTCGATCTCTTTCATCTGAATGCTTGATTTCGACTCTTCAAGACGGGTCATTGTCGATAGGTCGTTGAGCATCGACACGAGCCGCTCCACATTCTGCTGGGCTTTCTGAAGGAAGTGTATGCGGTCTTGTTCAGGCATGTCGTGCTGGTTCAGAAGCATGTCGATATAGGAGCGGATGATTCCGATTGGAGTCTTAAGCTCGTGGCTTATATTGTCGGTGAGCATCCTTTTCGTGCGGTTTTTCTCTTCGGTGGCCTTCAGAGCTATCACATGCTCGCGCTCACGCCTGACGTTGGCCTGCATACGGGCGTTATAGATGGCCACAATCTGCCTGGATATGTCGCCGATCTCGTCGGACGGGAAATCGCCCATGGGGATGAAATCGCGGTCTTCTGCGGCGCGGCGTGCGAAGTCGTGCAGCAGTATTACGTTTTTTGCCTGATGTGATGTTATGACATAGGCGAGGATTGTGCCTCCGACGGCAGCTCCGATTATTATCAGCCAGAATGCGAGGTCTGAGTTTATGCTGTTGGTGATGTGTGGGTTTTCAGGAAGGTATGTGAGCGAAATAAGTTCGCCGTCGGCAGAGATCCGCCGTCCGCAGAAGAACATTTTCTCGCCGTTTGGCAGTGTTACATTGTTTATGCGCTGTGCTTTTGACCCGTCGTAGAGTGTTTCGAACTCCACCTCGTTCTCGAACTGTGTGGGCAGCATGTTGCGCGGCGCTCCCATCGAGTCGATGAATTTTCCGGTGCGTGCGTCGTAGAGTGATATGCACATCCCTTCGAATTCGGTGTTGACAAGCGATTCTTCCATGAAATCGAGAAACGGCTTTATTGACCGTCCTTTGTCGTGGTTCATGAAGATGTTTCCAACGGCGAAACTGACGCGGTTGGTTATGAGTGTTGTCAGATACTGACGTTTGTTCTGATACTCGAGATAGGCAACGAGCCCCAGGACAAGCCATATGCAGAAGCATGCCATGAGGAACATTCGGTATTGATATTTCAGGGCTTTTTTCTGGAACACTCGTGTGGGGTATTAATCAGATGGATAAAAAGTTGTGAGGGGTTCTATGATAAAAAATTCCCCTCCCCTCGGCAGCGTGCCGGGGGAGGCGGGAAGAATCTCTTTTGCCGGGGTTGCCGGGTCAGTTGAGGTCGGCCTTGAATCCGTAGCCGAATCCGAGACGGGTAACTATGTTTTCGCCATAGGGCACTATTTTTTTGCGCAGGCGGGTTATGTTTGTGTCGATTGCGCGGTTGGTGACTTCGACGTTGCCCCACACCTGATTCATAATCTCGTCGCGCGAGTGTATGCGTTCGCGGTGTGTCAGGAAGAAGAGCAGCAGATCGAACTCCTTGCGGCTCAAAGGCACTTCCTCTCCGTTGATGTAGCACAGTTTTTCGTTGCGGTTTACGCGCATGGTCTTGAATGTTATGTCGGGCTCGTAGGTTGTTTTCGACACGTTGTAGACCACCTGCTGCTGGGCCTGAGTGCGCCGCAGCACAGCTTTTACGCGGGCTATCACCTCGCCGATGGTGAAAGGTTTGGTGATGTAGTCGTCGGCTCCGATGTTAAGGCCCATCACTGTGTCGTCTTCGCCGTTGAGCGCCGAGCAGAAGATTATGGGCACTTTTTCAATCTCCGGATTGTTGCGGACACGTTTTGCGAAGTCAAAGCCGCTGAGACGCTCCATCATGATGTCGACGATCATGAGCTGGTATAGCGAAAGATCATAACCCAAGGCTGTTTCTGCGCTGTCGGCTGTGTCGACATCGTAGCCTTCTTTTTCAAGGTTGTATTTCAGGATCTCGCAATAAGACTCTTCGTCGTCGATAACTAAAATGCGGATTCTCATCAGGCGTTGTATTGTTTAAAGGGATGAATATGCGTTGAAAGTTTCCGGAAATCATAGCGATTGAAGCGCTTTTCGATCCGGAGACTTCAATATTGTTTTTTTTCAAAGGTAAAATTACTATTTTTCTGATTAAAGGTGGAATCCGATGATGTTAAAACGTGTTAAATGGGGCGTGCGCCCGAACAAACCGGCAACAGCTGCGTTATAATGATATAATTACTATATTGCACTGTGTTTTTTCATGGTATTAGATTTAAGGTTAAAGATAAAACGCGAAAGGCTGTCGTGATGACAGCCTTTCGTGCGTTATGACGTTTCGTAAGCCTTACGGCCGTTACAGGCTGACGGCAGCCTGGTTGTGAAACAGCGCTGTGACGAGGGTCAGGACAGGCGGGCAGAATCCGTCGGAAGCCCAGTTAAGATGAATTCCGAAAATGTCGGAGAGTATGGCCGACAGGTTGAATCCGACGGCCTCGAGCGATGGCCTGACAAGCTCGGGGTGCCGGCACGGAAGGCCTTGGGGGCGAGTGCATGGCCGGTCGCCGCAATGAAGGCAACGGCCTACGGTGGTGAATGCTCTGCCTCCATGCTCGCGCTCAAGCATAAGGAGTTTTTTCTCGATGCGGATGCGTTCCGGCTCCATGATCAGCGCGGCTTCGGCTACGGGGGTGGCGTGTGGCACGTCAATCCGGGTTGCTATCACTGTGGCCGTGTGCCATCGGGAAAGCTGGCGGTCTATGCCGGGGGCAACAGGCGGACAGCTCCACTGGCGGTTGAATTCGGGGCATTGTCTGCATAACGCGATGAAGCGCTCCGCATCGCGGTAGCGCTCCATCAGTTCGGTTACGGGTATGTGGCGCAGTGTGTCGGTGGCCATGGTTCAGGTGTTTATTTCTCGCGCATGAACACCTGTACGGGTGTGCCTGTGAAATCCCAGTTGTCGCGTATCTTGTTTTCAAGGAAACGTCGATAGGGCTCTTTGACCCACTGCGGCAGGTTGCAGAAGAACACGAATGTGGGCACGGGCACGCCTTTGAGCTGTGTCACATATTTGATTTTGATGTATTTGCCCTTGTTGGCCGGAGGGGGGTATGCGCCGATGGCCTCGAGCATCACTTTGTTGAGCTGCGAGGTCGACACTTCGCGTCGGCGGTTCTTGTAGACTTCGACTGCTGTTTCAAGCACCTTGAAGATGCGCTGTTTGGTCAGGGCCGAGCAGAAGATGATGGGGAAATCGGTGAATGGGGCGAAGCGGCTTCTGATGGCGTCTTCGAAGTGTTTCTGTGCCTGCACCGATTTGTCTTCGGCTATATCCCATTTGTTGACACAAACCACCAGCCCTTTTTTGTTGCGCTCGATGAGGCCGAAGATGTTGGCGTCCTGACCTTCGATGCCTCGGGTGGCGTCGATCATGAGGATGCAGACGTCGGAGGCTTCGATGGCGCGGATCGAACGGATCACAGAATAGTATTCGATATCTTCGTTCACTTTCTGCTTTTTGCGGATTCCGGCGGTGTCGACCAGATAGAAGTCGAACCCGAATTTATTGTAGCGGGTGTAGATGCTGTCGCGTGTGGTGCCGGCTATGTCGGTAACGATATGCCTGTCTTCGCCTATGAAGGCGTTGATGAGGCTTGATTTTCCGGCGTTCGGGCGTCCGACAATGGCGAAGCGTGGAATCTCTTCGAGATCGTCGCCGGTGTCGGTGGGTTCGGGCAGTTTCTTGACGATTTCGTCAAGAAGGTCGCCTGAACCGTATCCGCTGACGGCCGAAACGGGGTAGGGGTCGCCGAGGCCGAGGCTGTAAAACTCCGGAACGTTATAGAGCCATTCGTTGGAGTCGACTTTGTTGGCCACGAGTATGACCGGCTTTTTCGATTTGCGCAGAATCTCGGCCACGTGGTCGTCGAGGTCGGTGACACCGTTCATGGCATCGACCACGAAGAGTATCTCGTCGGCCTGCTCGATGGCCACATGCACCTGCTTGTTGATCTCGCCTTCGAATATGTCGTCGGAGTTTACCACCCAGCCGCCGGTGTCGACAATCGAGAATTCGCGGCCACACCAGTCAACCTTGCCATACTGGCGGTCGCGTGTGGTTCCGGCTGTTCCGTCGACTATCGCCTGACGGGTTTCGGTGAGACGGTTGAACAGTGTTGATTTTCCGACGTTGGGGCGCCCAACGATTGCTACAAGTTGTGACATGTCTGCTTATCTGGTTTCTTTTTTACAAAGTTAAGTTAAAAGCGCGAGTTTTGCAAGCGGCTCATTCTATGTAGCCGAATGCCTTGAGTTTGTTCTCGCGGTTGCGCCAGTTGGGTTCTACCTTTACGAAAAGTTCCAGATAAACGCGTTTGTCGAAGAATGTCTCGATATCTTTGCGGGCGGCTGTGCCCACTTTTTTGAGCATCGAGCCCC
>CAMWTV010000044.1 GCA_947177215.1 uncultured Muribaculaceae bacterium | reverse complement strand
GGGGATTTTCGGGCGGGCATTTTTTTGGGGGGGAGGAGTAGTTTGGAGGGTGTGTCCGTTTAGGAGACAAATCTAATTATGTCATGAAAAAATACTTAACGAGAGTGTGGGGTATGGGGCCGGAAAGATGGATGACAGAAACGGTTGTGGGGGCGGCGCGACGGTTGGCGGTTGCGGGCGGCGGACTGTGGCCGACCGGAGCCGGATTGTGGCTGAAAGGGATGGCTGCCAGGGTTGCGGTGATGGTGGTGTGTGCGGTAAGCTGTTGCGCTGTGGCTGAAGGTTCGGCGGGTTCGGATGGTGCACAGGGGGCGGGAAAGCGTTGGAGCGCCGCTCTGTCGCAGGGTGCGGATGTAAGGGTGAAGGGTGATTTTGAGACGTATGCTGTGCCGGAGGGTTATCCTTACGGCAGGTTTGAGGCGCCTGAATTCAATGTGTGTGTCAACGGGAAGGGGTATTGCGGCCTGTATGAGGATCTTAACCATAAGGCGAAGCAGATGGTGTTCGGCTATTTCTGTTTCAGGGAGGGGAGACGTCAGCGTGTGGAGGTTGTGTGCAAGGAGCCATTCGACACATTTCAGATTCTGCCTGCCGGTGCTGATATTTCGGATGTGGTCAGGACCGGCCCTGCGTCGCTTGAATTCAGCATCGACAGGCCATCGCAGAATCTTACTTTTGTGTTTGACGATGGTTTTCAGGATCGCGGGGTGCTTCATCTGTTCTGCAATCCTGTTGAGGATAAGCCCCGTAAGGCTACCTATTATTTCGGCCCCGGTTATCATGATCTGCGTGCCGGGGGGAAGTCGGGCAATATCGCTCTGAGCGGAGACGAGACAGTCTATATCGCTCCCGGGGCGGTGGTTGACGGGTCTGTTACGAATGTAGGTCTGACAACGGGCGGTGTCGGCGGCCAGGGTGTCCTGTTGAATTCCGATCCGGGCTTCAGGGCAATCAACAATTCGACGTGTCACGGCGGATATCTGAGGGATGTAATAGTGCATTCGCGCTGCAACGGCTGGCAGGTGGTGTTTCACCGGTGTGAGGGGATGAATGTCGAGGGGATAAAGGTTGTGTCGGCTTTTTACCGGAGCAACGACGGCTTTGACCTTACGGGGTGCCGCGATCTGCGTTTCGACAACTGCTTTATCCGTGCCGCCGACGATTGTGTGGCCATCAAAGGGCTTGAGCCTAAGTCGACTCCGCTTGTTGATCGTCCGGCCAACACCGGTCTTCATTTCAGCCGCATGCAGCTGTGGTCAGACAGCAATAATGCGTTCGGCATAGGCCAGGAGGCGCGTGCGGCGCGTTATGAGAATATCTCGCTGACCGACAGCGATGTGCTGTTTGACTGGGATGATATTTTCAATTCGCAGAGAATGTGTTATCAGTCGTCGCTGAATGTCTGCGCCATGGAGGGCACTACGATCAGCAATGTGCTGTTCGACGATATACGTCTCTATAAGAGCATGCGTGTTACATGTATCGGGTTTATAGATGATTTCTACTTCGGTTGCATAACCAGCGATCAGAGTGATCCGGGAGAGATCCGTGACGTGGTTTTCAATAACATACGTTCTTACGGGGAGACCGGCTGGCCCAACACTGACGAGATACGTATGCTTGTGTGGCATGGGAATGGCGGCACTCCGGCAAAGGCTATCCACGATGTCGAGTTCAGGGATGTGGTGCTCAACGGGCGCCGTCTGGAATCGTTCGACGATGAGCGGGTGATAGCCAACGACAATCACGGATCAAAACTTCTTTACAATATCAGTTTCACTAATACCACTGGAAAATGAGAATCAACAGTTTGCTATCGGCGGCGCTATGCCTGTTGCCGGTGTCGCTTTGGGGGGCGGTCAACGATTATGATGTGTGGACTATGCAGAATTACAAAGGCGACACTTTTGTTGCCGCTGACGGAAGTTTCATGACATATGAAGTTCCCGAGGGCTATGATCTCGGGCATCAGATTCCGCCTAAATTCAATGTCTCGGTCAATGACGAGGCCTATGTAGGTCTTTATGAGGATGTGAACCACAAGAACGCGCAGATGGTTTTCGGTTATTTCGATATGGCTGACGACGCGTCAGTGACAGTGAAAATTGCATGCCGAAAGAAGTTTGAGAAGTTCGACATCTATCCGCGGAATCTCGATATAAGCGATGTCGCATCGCAGGGAGGCAAGTCGATAACGTTCAGGATCAACCGTCCTAACCAGAATCTGACAGTTGTGCTTGACGACAGTTTTCAGGACACCGAGGTGTTGCATCTGTTCTGCAATCCCATCGAGGAGGGGCCCAAGGTGGCTGATCCGTTGAAAAACGGTTATGACAAGGGCACGAAAACCTATTATTACGGGCCGGGTTATCATGAGGTGCCCGACGGGATAACTGTTTCCGGTGTCATGATTCTTTATCTTGCTCCGGGTGCGGTAGTAAGAAGCCGTGTCGATGTCAACAATCTGTCGACGGGGCGTATCTACGGACATGGCATCCTGATGGAAGACAAGAGCCTAAGCGGCATAACCGTGTGCAACTCCGGCAATACGGGCGGCACAATAGAGGGGATCATTGTGAACAAGCGTCAGGATGGCTGGAATGTGACTTTTGACCGCTGCAGCAATATGACGGTGAAGAATCTGAAAATTCTGTCGGCCTATTATAAATCGAACGACGGCATAGACATGAATTATTGCACGGACATGAGTTTCGAGAATCTGTTTATCAGGGCCAATGACGACTGTGTTGCCATCAAGGGGCTTGCGCCCGCAGGGAGTACATCGGCCCAGATGCCGGCCCAGAAGGGCCTGCATTTCACCCGGATGCAGATGTGGTCTGACAGCAACAACGCGTTTGGAATCGGGGCCGAGACCGTGGCTTCGGGATATGAGGACATATCTCTGACCGACAGCGATATTATTTTTGACTGGGATGACATATACAATCCCGAGAAGCTGTTCTACCAGTCATCGCTCAACATATGCTGCATGAGCGGATCTTATTTCCACAACATCCGTTACGAGGACATCAGGCTTCACCACAGCGACAGGGCGATAGGCCTGAGCTATATCGACAATTTCTATTTCGGGAGCATTGTAACCCGGCAGACTGATCCGGGCGATATGTATGACATTACCTACAAGAATATTGTCAGCTATACGAACACCGGAAAGTCTGACAGCAACGAGGTGAGATTCGAGGCCTGGTATGGCGATGACGGCACTCCCCGTAAGGCTATTCATGACATAACGTTCGATAATGTGGTGCTTGACGGTGTGAAGCTGGAAAGTTTCGACGATCCACGCATTGTGCACAACAACCGTCAGGGCGACGAGCTGATTTATGATATAAAGTTCACCGATACTTCGGCAGGGTGTGCCGTTCCGGAAACGGCCCCTCATGAGGTGAAGCTGTCGGGGGGACGGCTCATGATGCCGGAAGGGACATCGGCGTGGACGGTCTATAACGTCATGGGCGCGCAAGTCCTGACCGGAAAGGGGGCGGAAGCCGACACGGCCGGATTTGTTCCGGGCATTTATGTTGTAAAATTTCTGACCCACGGTGTTGTGTCAGATGTGAAACTGAAAATCTGAAGCTATGAAGTTAATCTACAGCTGGCTCACAGCGGTTGCCATGTCGGCTGCCGCGGTCATGCCGGCAAGAGCGGAAATTGTTCTCGCGCCGCTGTTTTCCGACAATATGGTTATTCAGCGTGAAACTGAGGCCGCGCTATGGGGAACTGCCACCCCGGGTGCGAAAATCAGTGTTGTCGCATCATGGAACAAAGGATTTAAGGCCGAGACTGTTGCCGCGGCCGACGGCAAATGGCAAGTAAGGCTGTCGACACCGGCAGCCGGAGGCCCCCACACCATAAGCATAGCTGAGGGAAAGAGTGACCGCGTGACGTTAAGAAACGTAATGTCGGGCGAGGTCTGGTTATGTTGCGGGCAGTCGAACATGGATATGCCTCTTCATGGCTGGGGCACTGTTTTCAATCATGAGCGGGAGATTGCCGAAGCGGTGTATCCCGATTTGCGGATAATGCAGGTTAAGTGGAACAAAAGCTTTAGTCCGCTCGACATGGCCGAAAGTTCGTCGGGTGGATGGCAGGAGTGTTCGCCTGCCGTTATACCTTCATTTTCGGCTGCGGCATATTTTTTCGGGCGTGATCTGACAACGCGTCTCGGTGTGCCTGTGGGGCTGATCCAGGCTTCGTGGGGAGGCACTCCGGCCGAGGCCTGGATGTCGGCCGAAGCGCTTGGTGAATTCCGCCATTTCGACGATGCTATTGCTGCGCTCAAAGGGGAGCCTGTCGACAGTGTGGCCCTTGAGAAGTATCATCCGAAAGGAGATCTCGGATTTTATGATAATCCGAAAACACCCACGGTGCTTTACAATGCCATGATACGTCCGCTTGCGCCATATGCTGTAAAGGGGGCCATATGGTATCAGGGAGAGGACAACGTGGGGCGTGCCAGACAGTATCGCGAGCTTTTGCCGGCCCTTGTTGCCGACTGGGAGAAGCTCTGGGGGCAGAAACTGTATTTCGGCATAGCCCAGCTCGCGAATTATCTGCCCCGGAAAGATGTGCCGTCGGAATCGGGTTGGGCCGAGCTGCGCGAAGCCCAGATGATGACCGCCCGACAGCTCGGAGACCGTGGATTCATAGCCTGTCTGATCGACAACGGCACGGCCGACGATATCCATCCGCGTGACAAGCAGACCGTGGGTCACCGGTTGGCTCTCGGGGCGCTGAACAAGGCTTACGGATTGAATGTGGCCGAGGGTGGGCCAAGATACAAGTCGCACCGGATCGATCAGAACCGAATCATAGTGGAACTTGAAAGCAACTGCAACATAGCCTATTCGTCGGAGGGTTATCCGGTCAAGGGGGTGGAGATTGCAGGCAAAGACAGAGTGTTTCGCAAGGCCGATGTCATTGTCATGGGTGAGACGCTGCAGGTTTCATCGCCCGAGGTGCCTTTTCCTGTGGCTGTGCGTTATGCGTGGGCAGACAATCCGGAGTGTAATCTCATAGACTGCAGCGGGCTTCCGGCCTATCCGTTCCGCACTGACGACTTTCCGATGGTGACCGACGGTCACCAGGGATACTGACGAATAACAAACAACATTGACTGATATGCTTAAAATGATAACAGCCATGGCATTGGGCGCTGTGGCATTGGGCGCTACGGCCCTTGACCTAAGTGAGATAAACGTGCGCGATCCGTTTATTTATGCGCATCCGGAGGATTCTACCTATTACCTGTATCGCTCAAAGAGTCCGGCATGGGATGTAGGTGCTGAGAGAGGCGGGGTGCAGGTGTTCAAAAGCAAAGACCTGAAGACCTGGAGCGATCCGGAGCAGGTGCTTGAGATTCCGGCCGAAAACTGGGCAACCGGAACGATATGGGCTCCGGAGATGCACCGTATTGGCAACAGATACTATATGTTCGCCACTGTCAACGACACGGTGTTGTGGAAAAAAGCCGGCGCCGGACATCCGGCCTACGGTCAGCGAGGCACCCAGATTTTCGTGTCTGATTCGCCTTCGGGGCCGTTTACGGCATTTTCAGAGATGCTTCCGGCAACGCCGATGGGGCAGATGTGTCTTGACGGAACATATTTCAGCGACCGCGGCCGTCATTACATGATATATTGCCACGAATGGGTAGAGCTGACCGACGGCACAGTCGAGATGGTTGAACTTGACGGCGACATGCGCCGTTGTTCGGAGCCGGTAAGGCTTTTCTGTGGCTCGGCAGCGCCGTGGTCGACCGGAGGCGGTAATTTCGGCGGGGAGACCACCTATGTTACCGACGGTGTTTATCTCTACCGCTCGCCCCGGTCGGGGAATCTTTATATGATCTGGTCGAGTTTCCACAACGGCGATTATGCGATAGGTGTGGCACGGTCTAAAACCGGGCGTGTCACCGGCCCGTGGATTCAGCAGCCGGAACCTATGATGGGCGAGGATGGAGGACATGGAATGATTTTCGTGGACTTCGAGGGACGGCCGAGGCTGGTGCTCCATGGCCCGAACGGCCCCGAGGGTGCGGAGAGAGCACGTCTGTTTTATCTTGCCGACGACGGCTTGACTCTAAGAATAGCATCCGAGCCTGAAAAATAATTGAAAAAAATCGGATCTCCGATGAGTAATTCATTGCCTGTTTCCGTTTAACAGCTGAATATTCCGAGGGATCCAAGAGAGAATTCATCAACCTTAATTAAATTTGTAACTATCATGAAAAAAATTTTCCCCTTGATCGCGGCGTTTTCAGCAGCGACCGCAATGTCGGCGACGGATTTTGCCGGAGGCGACGGATCAGCCGCAAACCCCTATCAGATAACTACCGCCGAACAGCTTCAGGCCATGAAGGATGCTCCCGGATCGCACTATCTGATGATGAACGACATTGATCTTGACGGGGTGAAGTGGACTCCTATCGGATCAAACGATTCTCCTTTCACCGGCACCTTCAACGGCGGAGGATATACCATATGGAACTTTACAGAAGACAGCGGTGCCAACGGGTTCGGATTGTTCGCCCGTTGCAACGATACCGGAGTGATAGAGAATTTCGTTGTAGCCAACGCTGATCTTGTGCTCGGCAACTGGGTAGGCATAGTCTGCTCGACCAACGGCAACTGGGAGCGTCAGGGTGGCACTATCCGCAATGTCGAGGTTCGCGACTCTTATATCAACGGTGCCACGAGCGTGGCGGCTATCGCCGGATGCTGCGACGGTTTTGTGGAAAACTGTGTTGTGATCAATACCACCGTTGAATGCGACGGAGTGAGTGTGGGAGGTATAGCCGGAACCTGCACCGGCGGCAAGCAGGGCCATTTCTACGATTGTGTTTTCAGCGGAAACGTTACCGGTTCGTCGATAGTGGGCGGTATCTGCGGTGAAGAGAATCTCGCTGCCGAGGCCACTGTGCCTCTGATCAAAAACTGTGTTGTCTACGGAAAGATCACCGGCACAGGTGCCGGCGCCAATGTGGGCGGCATCTGCGCTCAGGACACCTGGTGGGACGCCAATACCAACCCTCACTGGTATGACAACAACTGCGTGTTTGCCGACATACGCGGCGGCATTATCGGCGGCATCAACGGCAACGGCCAGATGGGCAAAACAACAAACTGCTATGTTACAGGCGAGCTGACTGTTACATCGAGCTTTGACGAGGGGCTGCCTTGGAACGGAGGGATATCGGCCACATGCTATAACCCGACTCTGGCCGATGTTTACTTCGGTGGCAAGATGGTTAACCAGAGCGGTTCGACGGCAGCGAAAATCGGCGCTGTGCTCGGACGCCAGTGGGACACCACTACCATCAGAAATGCGTTTTTCAATGACGAATGCGGTGCTCCCGCCATCGGCGAGACAGTTGTAGGCATGACTATGGTGAATGTTACTCCGCTTCTGCCCGAGCAGATGACAGATATGAGCAACTTCACATTCTCTGAACCGTCGCGCTGGCAGAATGTGGCAGGCGAGACCATGCCCTTCTTCGCCAACCAGACCGCGCCTCTGAAAATAACCGAGGCCACAACAGTAAGCCTCAACGGCACATGCAGCCCCGATCTGGAAAGGGTTGTGATAACCGGAAGCATTTCGGAGACACTTTACAATGAGGTAGAGATCGCCGACGGCAAATGGTCGGTTGATTTCGACAATGACGATGTGATCGAGGGTGAGACGCTGACAGTGTTCGGTTTCGACAAGAACAAGATGCCTTCGATGGTAACCAGCGCCAAAGTCGTGAAAGGTAGCCAGCTTGGCCTTATCACCTCGGTTGCCACCGATGCCTCAGCCATCAGAGTGCATGGCAACAAGGTTGTGTTCGGCTGTGATGCGGAATATGCTGTTACAGGTCTGTCGGGCATGACGGTTATGAAAGGTGTGGCATCTGAAGTGACTCTTGACGGTCTGGCCGCAGGATGCTATATCGTGACTGCCACAGTCAACGGCACAGCCACCTCGGTAAAGGCTGTGGTGAAATAAGATAAATGAATATCGGCAGCCGGGCCCGCACACACCGGAACCCGGCTGCTTCCGTGTCTATAATTCCAGTCAGTCATCAGGCTCGTCCATAAATTATGAACTTAGCTTGCTTTAAGGAAGTCTATCTCGCAACCGTTCCGGCCTTGCTCAGGCTGGCCCGGCGGATGACCGGCAATGAATTTGCCGAGGATATAGTTCATGACGCCTTTTTGCGCTATTATGAGCATTACCGCTGGGTCTCAGACCCTGTGGTGGCTGGACGCATATTGCACAGAATCGTCTATACGCTCTGTATAGACCAGCTCAGAGAATCGGCAGTGAAGCGGGACGCTTATGCCCGTATCATGGCGGAAGAGGGAGCGCAGACATCGGAATATGCGGCCGACGATGATGACATGACAAGGATCATAAGGCTGCGGAAGGCCATTGACGGAATATCGAAACATAAACAGATGATTCTGGTGATGCGCTATACGGAGGGGCTCTCGGCCCGGCAGATAGCCACACAGCTCGGTATTTCGGTAAGAACTGTCGAGAACACCATTTTCAGGTGTATCAACGCGCTAAGAATAGAGATGAAAGATCCTGACAGGCGATAATCTGTGGCCGGTTCCACAGATTAGTGTGACAGAGATCGCGATAACCAATATAAACTGTTGACAAACATCCCTTGCAATAACGGGATCATTAAAAATCCGAGGCATGGAAAATTTACAGCTTCCCCCTGAAATTCAAGTTATTCTCGAACGTTATCTGGCCGGTGGCCCGCTTTCACCCGATGAGAGCGGTAAACTGACCGAATGGATAGGGATGAGTGAGGAGAACAGGGATCTGTTTGTGGATCTGTCGCAGATGGAATTTAATGTGAGGGGTGCGCTTGAGGAGCCGGAGGCTCGCTGGGGCAGGTTAGAGCGCCAGCTTAAAATGCGCCGTCTGAGAGTTTTGAAAAAAGTTATGAAATATGCCGCCGTGCTGGTTGTGGGCGTTGTAGGCGCGTGGTCGCTTTTGCAGCTTCGCGGAGCTTCGCAGCCACAGGTGTTTACCTGCTCGGCGGGCAGTTCGCCGGCTGTTATAACTCTGCCTGACGGCAGTTCGGTTAAGCTCGGATCAAATTCCACTCTGATCTACAACGACAGGTTTAATGTCGACAACCGTGACACACGCCTTATTGGCGAGGCTTTTTTTGTGGTCGAGAAAGGTGGGAAAGTGCCGTTTAATGTGGCTGCCGGCTCGAACGAGATTCATGTTACAGGCACGATGTTTAACGTGAACGCCAGGGTCGACACTATGTTTGTGGCCACTCTGGTCGAGGGGTCGATCGTTTATGAGAACCGTCTGACCAGAAACAGGGCTACGCTTTCAAAAGGCACTGTGCTCAGATATAATTCGCTCACTCACCGCATCAATACTTCGGAGACCTCGCTCACGGCCGAAGATTTTCTTGAAAACGAGCATCAGTTCACATCTGTGCCGCTGAAACATATTCTCGAAAAGATGGGCGAGATCTACGGGCTGAAAATAATGTGTGATGATCCGGATGCTCTGAAGCGTGTTTATCGCGCGTCGTTTTTCGAAGGAGAGAACGAGGAGGAGTTTCTGGAAATTGTTTCGGAACTGTGTTCGCTCGATTACCGTTATCTCAGCGATACCAGTGTGCTTCTGTCGGCAAGAGATTGACATTTGCCTTGCCTGAATTTATTGACTTATCTTACAGGGAGATATTATGCGTGATGCGCGATGCCTGACGGTGTTGTGCGGGCGCTCCCTACAAATCAAACCAATATGAAACATTTCTCAAAAGAACTATTTCCGGCCGGCGGGCTGTTGCGGCTTGTGGGAATGGCTCTGGTGTGCTGGCTGCTGGCGGGAAGCTTCGTGGCGCATGCCCAGACGTCGAAGGAGGCGTCATACAGCCTTACGGTCGACGACAAGCCTTTCAAGGCGGCGGTTACGGCGGTGGAGAAGGCCACCGGCTATTCAATAAGCTATTCGGTGACGGATGTCGATGAAAAGCGTAATGTGAGCATTTCGCTAAAGGATGCTCCGCTCCAGACTGTAATAGGCGAGTTGATAAAAGACCAGAAACTGACATATGTTGTCAACCGAAAACATATAATTCTTAAAAAGAGCGCCGACAAGAACGGCATTGACGGAAAGCCTCAAAAACGGAAGGCCAGGATCCAGGGATATGTCTATGATCAGGAGCACGAGCCTCTGATCGGGGCTGTGGTTTCTGTTCCGGGCACCGCGCAGGCTGTCACTACCGATATCGACGGCCACTACGCTCTTGAGGTCGAAGATGCCGACAATGACCATATCAGGGTTTCTTATGTCGGATACACGGCTCAGGAGATGGCGGCCTCGGATGCGGTCGACGGTCAGCTTGACGCTGTTATGCGTCCGGCATCGGATCTGAATCTCGACGAGGTTGTGGTTATCGGCTATGGCTCGATCAAGAAGGAGTCGCTGACGTCGGCCATATCGACCGTTGGCGGTGAAGACCTGTCGAAGTCGCTGTCGGTAAACACATCGGGAGCTCTGGCCGGTAAGGTTGGCGGTGTGAACTCACGACAGACCGACGGGCGCCCCGGCGCGTGGACATCGATCAATATCCGCAACATGGGCACTCCGCTTTATGTTGTCGACGGAGTTCAGATGGACGAGCGCCAGTTCAACAACATAGCCTATCAGGATATCGAAAGCATTTCGGTGCTCAAGGATGCCTCGGCGGCTATATATGGCGTGAGGGCGGCCAACGGAGTTGTGGTTGTGACCACGAAACGTGGCGGCAAAAACATGCGCAACACCATATCGCTTGACGCGAGCTACGGATGGCAGCAGGTGTTCCGTTATCCGGAACCAGCGTCGGCCGCCGACTATATGAGGGCAAGGATGCAGTCGTCGACCCTTACGGGGCAGACTCCGGGCTATACGCTCGACGAGCTTGCGAAATATGAGTCGGGCGAGCTGCAGGGGTTTAACTGGAGAGATTATGTGCTGAACAGTTCGGCACCGCAGTATAACGTGGCTCTGAGCGCGACCGGCGGATCGGAGATGATGACCTATTATGTTTCGGTAGGCCACACCCGTCAGGAATCGCTTGTGAGGGATTATGGCTTTTATGAGCGTACAAACATCCAGTCGAACATCACGGCCGATTTTGCCCGTAATCTGAAGTTCACGGCGCAGATCAACGGTCGAGTTGAGAACAACGAGAGCACGGCCTGGAACCGCGACCAGGGGTGGAGCGACGCCTATTCGGTTGCTTTCTATTCGATTCTGAACAACACTCCGCTGCAGTTTCCGTTTGCCAACAACAATCCGGAGTATCCGGCACAGTGCGGCAGCGCGGGATATACGAACATGGCGACTCTGAACCGTGAGAAGAACGGCAAGGAGAACGACCGTTGGTTCGCGCTGCAGGCAAATGCCTCGCTCGAGTGGGAGATTATAAGCGGGCTGAAACTCAAGGGTATCTTCTCTTACTCGAATGCGTTCGAGAGCTACAAGGGGAGAAGCAAATCGTATAAGCTCTATTCCTATGACGAGGCCAACGACGTGTATAATGTTGTCAAAGACGCAAAAGTGTCGGCTGCATGGGCCACATCGCAGTATATAGAGACGCTTAATTCCCAGGTTTCGCTGAGTTACAAGAAAGAGTGGAAAACGGGGCATAACCTCGATGTATTTGCCGGTATGGAGGCTTACAAATACAGCAACCCGGGTTTCAGCTACCGCGGGCTTCCGGAGATCGATGCCCTGAAGACCACTACATTCGATGAGCTTAAATCGTTCAGGGAATGGAATGAGAATCCGCAGACCAGAATCGGTTACATGGGACGTGTGAACTACGATTTCCAGCACCGTTATCTGATCGAGCTGGCCGCGCGCTACGACGGATCGTGGAAGTTTCCGCCTAACCACCGCTGGGGTTTCTTCCCTTCGGTTTCAGGAGGATGGCGCGTGACGCAGGAGCCGTTTTTCCGGGCACTCGATATCGACCGCTGGCTGAGTGACCTGAAAATACGTGCGAGCTATGGTGTAATGGGCGATGACAATGTGTATGGCTATGCGGCCAACGACTATAAGCCCGGTTTCAACTACGGCACCGGAATGGGGGTTATCGACGGCGAGGGTATAACGACCTCGACAGTGCGTTCGCTGCCTATAACCAATATCAGCTGGATCAAGGCCAAGACCTTCGACGTGGGTTTCGATGTGGCTCTGTTCAACAGCCGACTGAGCATTACGGCCGACTATTTCGAGCGTACACGCACCGGGCTGCCTGCCGCACGTTATGACATTGTGGTGCCAAGCGAAATCGGATTCTCATGGCCTCTCGAGAATCTGAATTCAGACAAGGTGAGAGGTTTCGACACTCAGGTGAAGTGGAACGACCGTGTTGCCGATTTCAGCTATTCGGTGGGCGGAAACCTGACACTGGCGCGCTCTTACAACTGGGAGCAGTATATGCCTC
>CAMWTV010000043.1 GCA_947177215.1 uncultured Muribaculaceae bacterium | reverse complement strand
ATTTCGCGGCATATCGAACCGGGGAGGTTTTTCATGCACTTGTGGCAGGCCATTGCAAGCGAAGACAAGCGTCCTATGCAGTAGTTCACATGCTCGCACCCCGATTCGTCGGTCTCTCCCAGACGCATCCGCTCCACGAAATCGGGCATGGCGAGCAGCGCGCGGGCCATCTGTACGAACTCGAATCCCTCGCCGAGCACTTTTTCGATCGAACCGCGGGTGGAGCATCCGCCCACATAGATAAGCGGCATTTTCAGCTCCTTGCGGAAGAGGCGGGCGTCGTCAAGGAAATAACATTCTTTATATGGCACAGTGGGAATCATCATCCGGCCGAACATCTTCACGCCATATTTCAGCCACCAGCAGTCCATATAGTGGGTCAGGGTGGTTATCGGCATCTCGCCGCGCATAACATACATCGGGGCTTTGCTCACGAATCCGCCGCTCAACACCAGGGCGTGTGCGCCGAGCTGTTCAAGCTCACGGGCAATGGCTAACCCCTCGTCAATCTCTATCCCCCCGCGGAAGCCGTCGCGCATATTGGTTTTCACCACAACGCCCATGTCGCGCCCGGCGGCCTTCATCACCTCTTCCATACACAGGCGCATGAACCGCATGCGGTTGTCGAGCGATCCGCTCCAGCGGTCGCGGCGCCGGTTGGTGTAGGGCGACAGAAACTGGCTTATCAGGTAGCCGTGGCCGGCATGTATCTCGACACAATCCATCCCGGCATCGCGGGCAAGGCGCACAGCATCGCCAAACGAGCGGCTCATGGCCACAATCTCGTCGTCGCGCAGCCTCCTGACAGGGGTGGGGGAGTAGATGTTGAACCTTCCCGTGGCCGACACGGGTGTCTCTCCGGCAGTCGACCTGTGCGACATGTTGCCGCAGTGACCCAGCTGAATCGAGGCTTTGGCCCCGGTGGCGTGGATGGCATCGGTAATGTCGCGCAGCGCCGGAACAATCTCGGGCCGCATCCACAGCTGGCGGGGAAACGACAGCCCGTTGCGGGTTACCGACGCATAGGCCAGCGTTGTCATGCCCACACCGCCGCGGGCCACCGACAGGTGATAGTCTTTGAGTTGCTGCGACGGGCTGTTGCCGGGACACATACCCTCGAACGCCGCCGACCTTATCGTGCGGTTTCTCAGTGTTACCGGCCCTATCTGTGCCGGCGTGAACAGTTTCGAATCGGGATAATTCATTGCTTGGGTGTGTTGCAGGCAAAAGCTTAATGCAACGGCTTTATTGCCTGTGGGGTTAATAGACAAACGGTAAGATGCGCCGCAGGTTCAGCCGGGTGAACTCGTCGCCGAACTCCGAGGTGTAGCGTTCATGGATCTTTTCGGCCCGGGGAGCCAGATTGGCGAATGTCCACAGGGCGAAAACCGCCCCGGCCCACGACCATGTGAGCAGGGCGAACCCTGTCCACTCCACGAATTCCCCGAAATAGTTTGCCGACGAGACATATCTGAACATGCCCCGCCGCGGAATGTAGTGGCGTGTGTCGCCCGGAGCCCTGAGGTTGCGTATAACCGAGTCGCTGTGGATGTTGATGGCCATCCCCGTAAGGAAAACCGCCGTGCCGGCTATGAACTGCCATGATCCGAGCCAGGACGCGGGATATCGGTCGGCAGGTGAGATATAGAAAATCCATCCTCCCTGCATCAGGGCGTTGAGCACATTGAATGTCACCCCCATGAGGATGATGCTCACAGGCATGCGCCCTCTGGTGCGTATCAGCAACGGAAAAACAAACGACCGCTGGAAGTAATGCAGCTCGAAGAGCAGAAACATCACAAGCGGCGCTGTCTCGCCACGGCGACCCGAAAACCACCACAGCAATGCCATGGCCACGAAGACCGGTGCTTCCATAAGCACCCATCCCGGGCGGTTCCCTACCGTCGGGCCCCAGCGGCGGTTATACATCATGCCGTAGCCGGCCGTAACGAAATGAAGGGCCACGAACACAACCACCGCCGTTGCTGCCATCACCCACAGGAATATGTCGAATGTATGAGCCGTTATCATAAGTAGATTATAAGTTGGAGAGAGAATTTGTTGTTGGCAGTCAGAGGCTTATGCCGCTTCTGCGCTGACCTTTTTCTGCCTGGGCGCCGAGGCTGTGCCGAGCACCCAGTTGCCGCCGGGAATGTAGGTGAGCAGTTTCGATGTGACGAAGCAGCTGATGAAGCAGCAGATGGCTATCACCGGAATGGCCACGCCTGTCGGGAGCTGCATCCCGTCTTTGAATATCCCTACCCAGAAACCGAGCCAGAGAATGTGCATCAGATACATGCCGTAGCTGAGGTTCGACATCTCGCTGACAATTTTCGGCTCGTCGGTGCGCCTGATACATGTGAAGAGAAGGAAAGCGCCTGCCGTGAGCAGCACACAGTTGATTGTGCAGAACGACCATCCGATCTCAAGCGTCGGGGTGTCGTGAAGCTGGCCGGGCACGGCCTGGATGTAGAACGACAGGATTGTCCATATGGCTCCCACGGTCATGGATGTTGCGCCGATGGCCAGACGCTTCGAACGGCTCCAGTCGAGGTGAACCCTTATGTAATGGGCCAGAACAAGATAGCCGAGATAGCCCGAGAAATACCACAGCATGTGGAACTCGTTCCAGAAACACTGACCCCACACTTCGCCACACCAGCGGTTGAGATAGGGCATGCAGGTCGAGATCAGAAACAGGCCGATGAAAAAGCGCTCTTCGCGGGCCGATGCCTTGGCAAGCCACGGCGAGATTATGGGGATGAACAGATACAGGCTGATGAGCGGATACATGAACCACAGATGGCCTGCCAGAGTCGGGAAGTTGAGCAACAGACGCGACAGGTCGGTGGTTGATGTGGCCATGTCGATCTGCCCCCAGAGCATGGGCACGGTGCTGTAAATCACCATGAAAATGAAAAAGGCCGGAAGAATTCGCCATGCGCGCCGTTTGTAGAACTCGATGGCGCTCTGCCCCTCTTTCATGGGCACAAGCAGAAAGGCCGACACGATCATGAACAGGGGCACCGACATGCGCGAGAATCCGTCGAACACCGAAACCCAGAGCCTGTCGGCTTCGTTGGCCAGAAATGCCTGCGGGCCGGCCATGTCGGTCGAGCCCGGGGCGCCGTAATAATTCTCACACGCATGCACCAGCATCACCAGGAAGCATGCGAAAACTCTGACATAATCTAAAAATACTATTCTTTTCATTTTGGTTATGATTTATTTATTCTTTTTCCATCGGTATAGTTGTTTTGCACCTGCAAATATACTCAAAATTATGGCTCGTTTCAAGCCCTTTAAATCCTCTTTTTTTCTGATTTTACCCTTTTTGTTTCTCTATTGTCCTGACACCGCTGCAGTTCTACAATCACCCTGACTCAATGGCGCGAGGCTTTTACTGCGGCAACAAAAAAAGCGACGCCGTAAGCATCGCTTTCTTATATGGGTTATTGATGTTTTCAGAATGTCCAGCCAAGACGCAGAGCGGGTTCGGCATAGCATGCAAGGTTGAAGTTCGATGTGCTGCTGCCTTTGTCGCCTTCGAGCTTTTCGTCCCATTTGCCGTTGTCGTCAAAGCCACCTTTCTCGTAGCTTGCGGGATAAGACTTCACGCCAAATTTAATGCCGAGTTCCGCACCGAGATACAGGCCTTTGTAAACATAGAAATCAACGCCGGTGAAAGCCATCACGTTGAACACGTGCGATGAGGTCTCGCCGTTGCCGTTGAGGTTAACCATCGAGCCTTTCAGAAGCTCGTCGTTTGAGCCGACAACCTGTGTGGTGGCGCCTGCATAGTTGTAACGGTAGCTCAGACCGGCACCAGCATAGAGGTCTACACGCTTGTAGCTGAAGAAATGACGCTCATATCCGAGGCTGATCGAGAAGTTGCCTGTCTTGTTCTTTGTCCATGCGTCCGGTTCATCTTCGGGATCTGCAACAACTTTGTCAGAGTCTACGCCGAAGCCGAGGCCGATGCGAAGAGCGTCGTTGTCGGTGAAGAAGTAACGGGCTTTGATCTGGTCGATCTGGAAAGTGGTGAAGTTGTTAGAGAAGGGGTTGAACTGAACTTCGAGGCTGAGATCGTTGGCTGCGGGTGCATAGCTTTCTTCAGCGAAAGAGGTTCCGGAAACGGCGAGTGCGCCTGCGAGCATAAAAATTTTAAGTGCTTTCATTGTTCTAAACAGTTAAAATTGTGATAATTAGATTGTTGCGAGGTTTGGCCGATTTTTACAGTCGTTAACCTCAGTTCTCAAAATTACTAATGAAAGTAAATGTTTTATAATTTTAACTGTTAAGAAATCTAAAAATATCCGATAACTTCCATTTTTAAGCCCTAAACGGCAATGTGCACAGGGGTAAATTCGCCTCACGCGCCATATGGGTTTGATCGGGGAGGCTGTTTCACATCACCCCGATCAGTTCTATCTCGAAAATCAGGGTCGACCCCCCGGGAATGCCGGGTTGCGAGAACCTTCCGTAGCCCATTTCCGCGGGCAGATAGATCTCCCATTTGTCGCCCACATGCATCTGCTGCAGTGCTATTATCCACCCCTGAATCAGGTCGCGAAGCCTCATTGCCACAGGCGCGCCACCGCGGCTGCTGTCGAATTTCTTGCCGTTGATGGTTCGGCCGGTGTAGTGCACCGTCACCACACTGTTGCGGTTAGGCGATGCTCCGCCGGGTTTCCCTTTCGACAGGGGTTTATAGAAAATTCCTTTGTCAAGGGGTTTCACATCTTCTTCCTGAGCCTTTTCCTCAAGCCAGCGGCGGTTTGCCGCCACATAATCCTGTTTTGCCATAATGTGTTGAAAATCTTGTAGGCTGCAAAGATAGGCATTGTAGGCCGATGCGCCAAAGCCCTCTGCTGAAATTCAGAATCGCGACACAGGGCTTTGGCGCATCGGCCGGTAAAATTTGGTGCTGTCAGTAGGTGAGCACCGGTTCAAGCTCTTTGGCCTGTTCGATCATTCTCGCAACCTCTGTTACAGAGGGTACTCTGTTGCAGAGATTCTTCTGTTCGTTGATCTCCTCGAGCCGCGGCTGCAGGTTGGCGGCCACTCTGTGGCGTAGTTCCTTTACAGTGTCGACTCCGGCTGCCTCGAGCAGTTCGGCGAACTGTCCGGCTACTCCGTGAATGCGGAACAGATCGGCATGGTTGGCCCATTTCAGAATCAGTTTCCCGCTGATTCCTGTCAGGTCGGCCAGATTCTTGCGTCCTGCCGGTGTGGCCGCTGCCTCAAGCAGGTTTTCGGTGGTTTTTATTCCTGCTTCCTCGAGTTTGTGCGCGTAAGCCTCGCCCACTCCTTCTATTTCTATAATCCTGTAAGCCATAGTTCTGGTTTTTGGTTGGGTTTACAGATATAACCTCATCAAGGAGACTTTTGTTGAAAATAAAGCCGCCGTTAACACTCTGGGCCTGAGTGTCGACGGCGGCTTGGTATGGTTGGTGTGTAGTGTTACCAGATAACCACGCGGTCGTTTTCGTCAAGATAGAGCTTGTCGCCCTTCTTGATGCCGAACGCCTTGAAGAAAGGCGCAATGTTGCGCAGTGTCACATTCACGCGGTTTTCTGCCAGCGAGTGCACATCGTTCATTGTCAGGTTGCGTTTCTCTTCGTCGCGGCAGTTTGTTGCCCAGATGTTGGCATAGTTGAGATAGAAGGCCTGTTCGGGGGTGTAGCCGTCGATTTTGGCCTCTTCCGAATTCACGTCGACACCCTTTTTCTTCTGGGCATCGAGGAAAGCTGTGCGCGACACACGCAGGCCACCCTGGTCGGCGATATTCTCGCCCATGGTGTAGCTGCCGTTGGCAAACAGACCGGGAAGAATTTCCACGGCGTCGAACTGTGCGCCAAGTTTCTGTGTGAATTCCTCGAATTTGCGTGCATCCTCTTCTGTCCACCAGTTGGTCATGTTGCCCTGGGCGTCGAAATTGCGTCCCTGGTCGTCGAAACCGTGGGTCATCTCGTGGCCGATAACCACACCGATGCCGCCGTAGTTTTCGGCGTCAGATGCCTCGGGGTCGAAGAAGGGGTTCTGGAGAATGGCTGCCGGGAACACGATCTCGTTGGCCATCGGGTTGTAGTAGGCGTTGACGGTCTGAGGTGTCATGCCCCATTCCGATTTGTCAACCGGTTTGCCCCATTTCGAAAGCATATCCTTCTGGTGCCACATGCCGGCGTTGTGAACGTTACGGAAGTAGGGGAGAGCCGGATCAATCTCCATCGACGAATAGTCTTTCCATGTGTCGGGATAGCCGATCTTCACGGTGAATGCGTTGAGCTTCTCGATCGCCTTGAGTTTGGTCTCGTCGGTCATCCAGGGCAGGTTGATGATGTGCTTGCCCAGGGCCACACGCAGGTTGCCTACCAGGTCGAGCATCTTCTGCTTCGATGTCTCGGGGAAGTATTTTTCCACATACAGGCGGCCGATTGCCTCGCCCATATAGCCGTCGGGCACTCCAAGGGCGCGTTTCCAGCGCGGACGCTGCTCTTTTACGCCGCTCTTCACTTTCGAGAACTCGAAGCTGGTGTTGGTGAACTTGTCGCTCAGGTATGGGGCTGCCTGGGCCACATATTTCCACAGGTAGTAGTCTTTGATCTCGCGGTCGGTCAGCGAGGCGATCAGGTTGTCTGACTGGCGCAGGGCCTTAGGCTCGGTGACGATGAATTCCTGCGGGGTGTCGATATCCATTGTCTCTACAAAGAATCTGTCCCATTTGATGTTGGGATACTGTTCTTTGAGCTGCTCCAGTGTGCGGGGGTTATACATGGCCACGATGTCGCGGCTCTCCTCGCGGGTCAGGGCCGAGTCGGCAATGGCTGTCTCGATCTTGATCACGTTTTTCATGATGCGCTGGGCGTCTTTCTTCTTGTAGCCCGCGTTCATCATCTGGTCAACGATCAGCTTCTTGTAGGCTTCGAGAATCTTTTTGTTCTCCTTGTCGTTGAGCAGGTAGTAGTCGCGGTCGCCCAGACCCATCGAGCCGCCCGACACATACATGGCATAGCGGTTGCTGTCGGCCATATCCTCCATCGGGCCGGCGCCGAAAAACGGGCTGCTGTAATATTTGTGCATCCACATCAGCAGGTCTTCCATCCCTTCATGGTCGGTGGCTTCGATCTTTTTCAGGTCGTCGAGAATCGGGGCGGCACCCTCGCGGTTGCGGCGCACCGAGTCCATGCCCTGCGAATAGAGAGTCCAGATCTTGAATGCGTTGCTCCCTTTTTCGGGGTTTGTGGCGCCGAGATTGAGCACAATCTCTTTCACTTTGGCTTCGGCCGTGTCGGCAAGCAGGTTGAACACACCGTAACGGGCGTATTCGTCGGTAAGCGGATGGGCTTCCATCCACCCCTGGTTCACATGACGGTAGAAATCTTCCCCGGCGGGGATGCTTTTGGTGATGTAGGCCGGATTGACGCTTTTCAGGTGTTCGGCGGCTTGTGTGCCCACCGTTGCCATAGCTGCCAATGCCAGTGCCATTGTCTTGAGTTTCATAACTATGTTGGTTTGGTGTTGTTTTATATCTGTCAGGCTCTCTTTGGGTGAGCCGTGGCTCACACGTTGAAGCGGAAGTGCATTATGTCGCCGTCCTGGGCCACATATTCCTTACCTTCCACGGCGAGTTTTCCGGCCTCTTTAACCCCCTGCTCGCCTCCGAGAGCCACATAATCGTCATATTTTATGACTTCGGCGCGTATGAATCCTTTCTCGAAATCGGTGTGGATGACACCGGCACACTGCGGGGCCTTAGCGCCGCGCATGAATGTCCACGCCCTCACCTCGTCGGCTCCGGCCGTGAAGAATGTCTGGAGGTTGAGCAGGGCGTAGGCTGCGCGGATAAGACGCGACACACCCGATTCCTCCAGCCCGATCTCGTTGAGAAACTCCTGACGCTCCTCGAACGTGTCGAGCTCGGCAATGTCGGCCTCGGTCTGGGCGGCCACGATAAGCAGCTGGGCGTTCTCGCCGGCAATCGCCTCGCGCACGGCGTCGACATACTTGTTGCCGTTCACCGCCGAGGCGTCGTCAACGTTACAAACATAAAGCACCGGCTTGCCGGTGAGCAGAAACAGCTCTTTGGCAAACTTCTTCTCGTCAGGGGTGTCAAGAACCACCGAACGGGCCGGTTTGCCCTGGTCGAGAGCCTCCTTGAAGCGGCAGAGCACCTCATATTGCAGCTTGGCGGTCTTGTCGCCCCCTGTCTGGGCCTGCTTCTGGGTGCGCGCCATGCGCCCCTCGATTGTCTCGAGGTCTTTGAGCTGAAGCTCATAGTCGATGATCTCCTTGTCGCGCACAGGGTCTACACTGCCGTCGACATGGGTTATGTTGTCGTCCTCGAAACAGCGCAGCACATGGATTATGGCGTCGGTCTCGCGGATATTGGCCAGAAACTTGTTGCCAAGTCCCTCACCCTTGCTGGCACCCTTCACCAGGCCCGCGATATCGACAATCTCGACCGTGGCCGGCACCACCGACCGCGGCTCACACATCTCCACAAGCTTGTTAAGCCTCTCGTCGGGCACGGTTATAACCCCTACGTTAGGCTCTATTGTGCAGAAAGGAAAGTTGGCCGATTGCGCCTTGGCGTTCGACAGACAGTTAAACAGCGTTGACTTTCCCACATTGGGCAGTCCTACGATTCCGCATTGCAACGACATATTCTGATTCTTCTTGTTGGTTTTACTCTTAAAAAAAGGCCGCAACCGGCATCGTTACACGCGGTTGCAGCCACAAATTTACAAATTATTTCGCAAAGGGTAAAATCTTTCATCCGCCACGCCGGCCACAGTGGACAGCCACAGTGGCCGGCGCGTTGAGGCGCGAAGTCTGATTCCCCCTCTTTTATAGCTCGACTTTCTCAAGCGGCAGTCCGAACGCTTCGGCAACGCCGGGGAAAACCACCTTGCCGTCGACAATGTTCAGCCCCTGTGCCAGGGCCTTGTCGGCCTTGCAGGCCTCGCGCCATCCCATGTTGGCCAGTTTCACGGCATAGGGGAGTGTGGCGTTGGTGAGCGCCAGGGTCGAGGTGAACGGCACCGCACCCGGAATGTTGGCCACGGCATAGTGCACCACGCCGTCGGTAACATAGGTCGGGTCGGAGTGGGTGGTGGGGTGTGAGGTCTCGAAACAGCCGCCCTGGTCGATGGCCACGTCGACAAGCAGTGTGCCCGGGCGCATCAGTTTCAGCATCTCGCGGGTAATCAGATGGGGCGCCTTCGCTCCGGGAATCAGCACCGACCCGATAACAAGATCGGTTGTGGGGAGCTCGGCCTCGATGTTGTGGCGCGATGAAAACAGTGTCTTCACATTCTTCGGCATGACATCCGACACATGACGGAGCACCGGCAGCGAGATGTCGGTTATGGTGACATCGGCGCCCAGACCGGCGGCCATCAGCGCCGCGTTGCGCCCAACGACGCCCGCGCCGAGAATAAGCACCTTGGCCGGTTTCACTCCGGGCACACCTCCCAGCAGCACTCCGCGTCCGCCCTGAGGTTTCTCCAGAAAACGGCAACCCTCCTGCACCGACATTCTTCCGGCAACCTCGCTCATCGGAATCAGCAGAGGCAGAGAGCCGTCGGCAAGTCTCACCGTCTCATAGGCTATGCACACAGCCCCGCTTTTGATCATGGCATCGGTCAGCTCGCGGTCGCATGCGAAGTGGAAATAGGTAAACACCACCTGCCCCTTCCTGATCAGCGGATATTCCGGTCTGATAGGTTCTTTGACCTTTACAATCATCTCGGCCACTTCATAAACGCTCTCGATTGTAGGCAGAATCTCCGCGCCGGCCTGGCGGTATTCATCGTCAGAGAATCCCGAACCGTTGCCTGCCGTTGCCTGCACATAAACCTTATGGCCGGCCACAGCCAGCTCACGGACTCCTGCCGGGGTCACTGCCACCCGGTTCTCGTTGTTTTTAATCTCTTTTGGAATTCCGATAATCATGGTAATCCGATTTAATTGTTTGGACATATAGTTCTCATTTCCCCGTGCCGTCCTCCCGTTTCCATTCCCCCGTTTCCGCTTATTCTCTCCATACCATTCCCCCATCATTCTCTCCAGCCGCAAATCTAACCATTCTCCGCCACATTCCCGCCCATTTCCCCCATGTTTAAAAGCACACCTCCCCGACATGTTTTTCACCCCGGGATATATAAAACAGCAGTGACCGGCCCATGAAGGGTCGGTCACTGTTCTGGTTATAGTGTGTGATTATGCGGTTTTCAACGCATGTGCCAGCCGTTGTGGGCTGTCAGGAATTTGGTCTGGCGGTAAACTTTGCCGGTTACAGTTGCCTGCGGAGCCTTTTTGGGAGCGGCCGCAGAAGCCTGAATCTGCTGTTCGTCATAGCCGGGAAGCACAATCTTGGCCGGCTCGAAGGTCGGGTTATTCTCAAACAGCCAGCTGATACTTCTGTTGGGCGTGATTACTACCGGATGGTTGATCACCACAACGCCGTTCTCAACCTTGTCGACAAGACCCTGTTCGATAACCTGCTCCTTGGTGTACTGGATCGGGTTGCGGTTCTGGTCGCTCAGCAGACCGCTCATATAGAGACCTGCTGCGTTGGCGATCATCACAGTTCCGTCTTCATCGGTGTATGCGTCCTGAGGACTGATGATAACAAATTCGGGATCGCTCACATCGAACGAGATGTTGTGTTTGCTTTCCGGCGTGCCGTAGATCCAAGTGTTTTCAATATACGGGTTAATCAGACGGTAAACACCCACATTCTCGGTGTTGGCTTCAAGCGGAACCATATAGGTCTCGATCGAAAGACCAGATGCCTTGTAATACTGGCCGATGAATCCGTCGGTATATTCGGTGTCTCCGAGCGAAGTCCAGTCCATCGGATTGGCTCCGTCAACAAGGAGCTGCCATGAAACACCGGGTGCGCCGAACATACCGTTGTATTCTGCTATGTACGACAGAATACCGTAAAGGCCCCCTGAAGAGAACTTGATGATACGCGGGTTACGATCCGGATCAAGGCCTGGGGCGGGTTTGATCTGACCTGCCGCACCGCTGAAGGTAGAGTAGGGGAGAATCTGGATGCCGCCGCCATTGTTGAAATCCTCTTTCAGCAGGTAGTAGCTGTACATACATCCAAGCCAGCCCCAGCCATAGTCTTCCTGGAAGCCCTGACCTTCTTCATAGCGGATGTGGGTGTCGTAGTTAGCCACCGGATTGCCCTTTGAGTCAGAGAAATATACCTCGTTGGCAACTGTAGCGTTGATGTAGAGATAATCGGGGGCAGTGCCGTCATACTGGTAATATGCACCACAAGGAGCGTTCTTGTAAGGCGCGATAACTCGGAACAGGCCGGTCTTGATGGGGTGTTCCTGAACGCTGACCTCAAATTCCATCTCTTCTCCGCCGAAAGGCTCCCAAAGAGTCTGGTCAATGATTTTGTTCTCCTGCAATGTAACCCAGGGCACATAGCTTACATCATAGGTGATGTCGGTGATGTAGTAGGGTGAATCTTCGCCTGTTGCCTTGAAATCGAAGATATACGACAGCATTTCAGTCAGGTTGTCCTTGCCGCCGAAGTCAATGCGTACAGTGCTTTCGCCGGCGCCGGCGGGGAACTCCACTTTCAGCTCGGTCTCGCCGTCGAAGGCTTCTCCTGACTGATAGTCTTCATATTCGATATTGCCTTCGGCATCTTTGATAGGATTGCCATCGGCATCGGTCTTCGGTTCGCAGATGCGGAAAAGTCCGGCGGGAATCGGTGATCCGTCTTCTGTTTTCAGAGAGGCGTTGACTGTGTAGGTGCCTTTGGCTGCCGTTTCCTGACGGTAAACCTTCACGCTGAAATATGTGTCAGACTCCTCAAGGTCGATGGTCGACTCATCGGCGAGGCTGAAATAAACCGGAGGTGTGTTGACTGCCGGTGCGGGAGTGTATTCCGCCTCCTCGCTGCATGAGGCGAGTGAAACCGCAATCGCACCAAGTCCAAATATTAATTTATTGTATTTCATAATTGATGTAGTCTTCTGTCTTGAAAAGATTTTGTTGCCGGTTCCGGAAACCCGGAAGTTGCCGGAACCGGTTTTATGCGGTTTGATTCATTACTCGTCGGCAACGGGCTGGGGAATAACCGAGTTGTTAGTGCCGTTGACAATAAGCGGGTTGCGCTGAATTTCGCTCTGGGGAATGTCGAACAGCAGGCATGTGTTGTCGGGCGAGAGATTGAACACAACAGAAGCGGGGAATCCGCCGCCTATGCGGTTGACACCTTTCTGCAGACGCATCAGGTCGTGGAAGGCGAAACCTTCGCCCCAGAGTTCTATGCGGCGCTGACGCCATACCTCTTCCTGAAGAGCCTCGAAGTTGGCCGGATTGAAGTTGTAGTTTTCGTTGCGGTAGCCCTTGACGAAGTCAACAAGTTTTTTTGCTCCGTCGGCCGGGTTTGTATAGCCGAGAGATTCAGCCAGAATGAGATACATCTCCTCTACACGCATCAGAGGGGTGGGGATGGCACCCGACGCTGTCGGGGTGTCGCCCGGCGAGCCGAATTTCAGCTGTGCGTAGGGGGGGAAGGGGGCGTTACCTGCGGCTGTTGCGCCTGAGGTTACATAAGTGGCATAGTTGC
>CAMWTV010000042.1 GCA_947177215.1 uncultured Muribaculaceae bacterium | reverse complement strand
TCGAACTGCTATCTAAAGTTTAGGAAACTTCTATTCTATCCGTTGAACTACCGGGCCATCAATCCCTATTCCGGTGCAAAGTTAATCTAAATTTTCCTCTCCACCAAAAATTACTTCACCCTGATCAGCTCCATGAAGCGGAATTTTATTCCCGACCGTTCATCGGTCATAGGTTCGTCCATCACATCGAGCTGCCACTGTGCAGGGTCGATAGCAGGGAAAAACGTGTCGGCGTCATCGGGCGACGGCGCGTCGATCACCGTCAGACACAACCGGTCGGCAACACCCATGGCCTGCTGGTAAACAGTGCCGCCACCTATAACAAACACCTCGTCGGCGCCACACATGGCAAGAGCCTCGTCGAGCGACCCGGCCCGTTCCGTGCCCGGCGCCCCGAAAGCCTCATTGCGGCTTATCACTATATTCCTGCGGTCAGGCAACGCCCCTTTGGGGAGCGAGTCAAACGTGCGCCTCCCCATAACCACCGTGTGTCCCGTTGTCAGCGCCTTGAAATGCTTGAGATCGGCCGACACATGATAAACCAGATCGCCATTTCTCCCTATCGCCCCCTTGTCGGCGGTTATCGCCGCTATTACAGTCACCATAATGAATTCCGTTTTGTTGTTATGTTCCACTCCGCCCTCTCTGTCGCGCGGAAAAGCCTTGCCCTGTTCTCACACCGACACCTTCCCCTTAATATGCGGGTGCGGGTCATAATCCTCAAGACTGAAATCCTCATATTTGAAATCGAAGATGCTCTTCACATCAGGATTTATCACCATGCGCGGCAGTTTCCTCGGCTCGCGTCTGAGCTGCTCGGCCACCTGCTCCATGTGGTCGTTGTAGATATGCGTATCGCCGAGAGTGTGGATAAACTCACCGGGCTTGAGTCCGCACACCTGCGCCATCATCATGGTCAGCAGCGCATACGACGCAATGTTGAACGGAACACCCAGAAATGTGTCGGCGCTGCGCTGATAAAGCTGGAGCGACAGTTTCCCGTCGGCCACATAAAACTGGAAAAAGGCATGGCATGGGGGAAGATTCATATTCCTGAGGTCTCCCACATTCCACGCGCTGACTATTATGCGCCGCGAGTCCGGGTTATGCTTTATGTCGTCTACGGCCTGCTGTATCTGGTCGATGAACGTGCCGTCATATGCCGGCCACGACCGCCACTGGTATCCGTAGATATGCCCAAGGTCGCCGTTGCTGTCGGCCCACTCGTTCCATATCCTCACACCGTTGTCCTGAAGATATTTCACATTCGTGTCGCCGTTCAGAAACCAGAGCAACTCATGTATGATCGATTTCAAATGAAGCTTTTTCGTTGTGAGCAACGGAAAACCCTCGGCCAGATCGAAACGCATCTGATAGCCGAACACACTCCGTGTGCCGGTGCCGGTTCGGTCTGATTTCTGCACCCCGTTGTCAAGTATATGCCTGAGCAATGTCAGATATTGTTGCATGCTTAAAGTTTTTTTGATTCTTACGTTTATGAGATACCCTCCACACCGATAGCCTTCTCGGGCGTGGCCGGGCATATATACTGGCACGCTCCGCAACCTATGCACAGGTCGGTGTCGACCTGCGCCGTCAGCGGGCTTCCCCCGCCCTGACCCGGCTTGCGCGCCGCCATCACGATAGCCTTGCGCGGGCAGCGCGATGCGCAAAGTCCGCAGCCTATGCAGTTTTCCGCCACCACCCTGGCATGGCCTATTATGAAGATATGCTTCTCCTCCTCGGTCAGAGGCAGAAGCGCTCCGGTCGGACACACATCGCTGCAACGTGTGCAGTTATAGCGGCAATACGACTTGTCGAAATCCATCACCGGATGGAGCATGTTCAGCCACCCGAATTCATCGGTCGACGGCCTGAGCACTTTGGCCGGACACCGGGCCACACACAGTCCGCACCCCGTGCACCGTTCCAGAAACTCCCCCATCGACCGGCGTCCCGGAGGAGCCACGGCCCGTTTCACGGCAATCGCTTTCCCCGGGTTTGAAATCGCTTTGATGCGCTGCTTCCCCTTGGCGGCCACACTGAGCGCCGGAGCCGCAGCCACTATCAGCCCCGTAGCCAGAAACTGCCTGCGGTCAACCTTCACGGCCCGGTCGGCCTGCCGGTCGCATCCGCCGTGACCACCCGTCGCGTCGGTCTTCACAGTCGGGGCGGCTGCAGCCGTATTTACAGGCTGCATCAGCGGCAACGACAGCTTCTTGCGTCTGAAAGTATAACTTATTGCCTTATGGTCACACACATCCACACAGTTGAAACAGGCCACACACCGCGACCCGTCAACAACATGGTCGGCCATATTTATACACTCGCTCTTGCACGCCCGCTCACATTTGCGGCAGTTCACACACACATCTGTGTCTATGTCGAAATGAAACAGAGCATACCGGCTCAACACACTCAGCGTGGATCCAACCGGACACACGGTGTTGCACACAAGGCGCCCACGCAGGCAGGCTGTGATTCCGACCGCCGCAAGCGTTGCCGCCGCAATACCCAGAGCCATCCATGAGCCCAACGCCACCGGATCGCCTGTCACCCACTGTTTCACCGGCAGAAGCATCTCCGACGCCACACGCCCGTAGACACTGTATGGATCAGACAGGGAGAGCAGTAACGGGACACCCGCCACCGCCGAAGCCACAACAACCATGAGAAGCGCATAGCGGAAACGGTTCTTCCCCTCGCTCCAGCGATAAGGATGACGCGCCTTCATGCGCCGGGTCATCCGCCTCATATGTGCGAAACAGTCCTGCACCGCACCCATCGGACACATCCACGAGCAATACACACGCCCCAGAAGCAACGTAGCCCCAAACCAGAACGCCAGCGTTGTGCCGGCCCCGGCCAGCGCCAACGGCATTATCTCTATCCTGGCAGTCCATCCGAACCACTGCGCCGCCCAACCCTCGACAACAGTAAAAACCACCGTGACAGCCGCAAGCATAACCATGCTCACCGCCACACGCGCCATCTTCGCAAGGCGTCCGGCATTATATTTCCTCTTGGTTCTTTTCACTCTTTATCGGTTTCCGTTTAAGAACATCTTCATCTCACACGGCACTCCCAGTCGCGCAACGCATCTGTCAGCGCCGTCAGTTCAGCCAGCTCGGTAACGATAAACACTCCGTGGCGGCATTCATTCACACAATGGAAACACCTCACACATCTCTGCGACTGATGCCGGTCGGCAACCGAACGGTCATAGCGGCGCAGAAAACCTACAGCCTTGCGCCTGAACTCCCCGCTTGTCTCATCCTCCCTTTCCACATCAGGCACCATCCCCTCTGCCAGCAACTCGTTGTAGACTCTGAAATTTCCGGGTATATCCACACCATAGCCACACGGCATGCAGGCGTCGCACTCCACACATCCAACCATCTCCCTCAGGGCTATCTTCCCGGCTTTGCGCCGCCCCGACACCGAAGCGCCTCCCCCCGTCACCGCCGCGGCCTGTCTCGCAGCCCCGTCGCTCCCCGAAGGGCTCCCCTTCACCAGAGGCCCCGCCACAGCCGCCACAACCATGCCGGCCGCCACTTTCAGCCAGTCGCGACGGTTCATCTTTCTCATCTCTTCGTTCTTCATTTCGCTCATCTCTGCTCTCCCGCCCCATTCCTTTGCAAAGATAAGCATATTTTTCCTACTTCCCTTCCATCACACTCCATAAAGTAAACGCTGTGTCAAAGCCGAAACTCCGACACAGCGTCAACACACAATATGTAACTACAAGTTATGTCACTTTACAGTAACCTTGCTTATAACGCCACCGGCGTTTACAACATAAACTCCAGGGGCAACCGCAACCGACGCGCTGCCGCTGACAGCCTTGGCGGCCACTGCCACGCCTGCGGTGTTGAACACCACCACATCGGCGTCGCAGCCTGAAATCAGAATCTCACCGGCGCCACCCTTAACGGTCAGGCCACCCATGGCAACATTCTCCAGACCCGAGTGTTTCTCCACCTCGAATTCATAGAACGCATATTCCGACGCGCCCGAAACATAGTTGGCGCGCACGCCCACCTTATAGTTTCCTTCCGTAAGGCCGGGGAAGGTCATCTCGGTTTCAGTCGTGTTCCCTTTGGCCTCGTCGTTGAGTGTCACATCATACGACTTCACATAACCTACCGACGAAATCTCCTCGCCACCTTCGCGACCGAACTTGAAGTCGTCGATCTGCACAAGGAAGCCGTCGTAAGAGGTGCAGTGAATGGCCACATACACATCCTGACCCTCATAGGCTGCCAGCGAAACCGCATATTGCGTCCACTGCGAGTAGCCCGGCTGCACGGCATCCAGAACCTCGAAATCCGACGGCTCATTGCCTGTTGTGGAGATGCACAGCTCGATAGTCTCGGGATAGATGGAGTAAGCCTTGGCGGCAACACTCATCTCATAGCCTTCGCGCACAGTCAGCTGCGGAGAGATCAGCCACTTGTCGGCCACAGACTGCTGCGGGCCCATGAAGATCACGCTCTTGTCGCCTGTCAGAGCATGCACGGCCACATCGGCAGTCATCGCCGGAACGGTCTGATGGGGATTGAACACCATCGGGGGCACACTTGCAAGCACCTGAGGTGTCGACGCGCCGGGGAATGTAACAATGTTCGTCATGCTGCCCAGACCGATCGGATACGAGGCTGTCTCATTGTTGTTCACAGTCTGCCAGCCGCCGAATTCACCGGTAGCGAAATCGTCATAGCTCTCGAAGCTGTCGTTGAAACCATAGTTGCGGTTCCACGAAACTGTCACATCCTCGCCATTGTCGGTCACTACGCTCTCATGCACAAGGTTGAAAGGCTTCACCACAGTCTCCTCGAGGGCGATTGTCACCGTCATGGCCCCGTTGATCTCCACATCCTCGCTGTAAGCGTTGTAGAACTCCTGAGCCAGAGCCACGTTATACAGACCCTTGGGCAGCGATGCCACCGAGGCAGCGCCGTCGGTAAGACTGATTCCGTAAACGGCGTCAGCGTCATCTTTCGAAGTCAGCACCACATTCATTTCCGCAGGCACCACATCATTGTTGGTCGTAACTGCGAAATCGGCCTTCACATAGTCGTCGGCATTGATCTCGAACTCGATCTCGACCGGTTCGGCTGTAGCCTGGAGATAGGTGGCTATGATCTGGGCCACATGCTTGCCGGGCTGCACGCCTGCCAGCGTGAAGCTGTAGTCTTCGGTCTCGCCTACTTTCTCGCCGTCGAGCATCACAACAAACTTCTCGTTGGGGTTGGCAGCCGAGCGGGGAGCCACACGGAGAGCCTTGACACCGCTCTTTCTGGCCACACGGCCAACAAACACATCGTCAAGCTGCGAGATAAACGCGCCTGTCTGAGAGATGCAGTGGAAACCTATCTTCACAGTCTCGCCGGCATATTTGGCCAGAGAGATCTCAACGGTTTTCCAGCCGGTGTAATCGGCCTCGATATAATTCCCTTCCGAGATAATGGTGAAATCGCTCACAGCGGGATTCTCGGCTGTTGTGATGCCTACGGTGAAGCGGGCATTACCCTGATCGGCCGATTTAACGCTGAAACGCACAACATTGTCTTCGCCAAGCTCTATCGCGGGAGTTATCAGCCAGTCGTTGTTGGCCACTCCGCTCGAAGTCTGCACGAAACCAACATACTGCATGCCGCTGCGGGCCACAAGGGTCGGATACATGGCCGGATCCCAGATCGGGTCTACAGCCATCGGATTGATTATCTGGCCATAGTTCACCTCGCCGCGGTGGGGATATGAACCCGACATGGCGGCAGCCGGAGAATTGTCGACATCAATGCCTGTCCAGGGCGCGAAGTTTACGGCAAACGCCTCATGGCTCTCGAAATCATCCTCAAACACAGCTTCGTCGCCGTTCCAGTTCAGGGTCACGGTGTTCTCGCCGGTAAAGATGTCGTGGTGCAGGTTATAGGATGTGCCGTAAGGCTGCTGCACATCTTCCTCAAGAGCCACCTCAACGGTCTTGGCCTTGTTCACGGCAAAGTCCATGGTCACAGGCTTCATACCCTTCACAGCCACCGTCAGACTGTGACGGCCGCCATACACGTTCAGAGTAACCTCACCGTTTGAGTCAAGCTGACACTCCGACACAGGATAGTTGATTGCGAAACGCTCAGATACAAGCGTGAACGTCTCACCCTCCAGACTTACGCCGGCATTGTTCGTCACCTTCACTGTAAGCGGATAATCGCGTGAAGTCGAGAACTCGCCCATAACTATGTCGCCGGCAGGATCGCCGTCGGCAAACGAAACCTCGGCGGTGTAAACCGGATAATTCTCGTCGTCAACAGTCAGCGTATAGGTCAGAGCGGGCTGGAACACCTCGATCTTATACCCGCCGTTGGCATCGGTGACTCCGGTGTAGACCACATCGCCCGAAACAAGCTCTAAGGCAACTCCGGCCAGAGCCTCGCCCTGGGCGTTCTTAACCGTGCCCGCAAGCTGCGCAGGCTGCGAATAAACCTTGAACTTCACAACCGGAGTACCGGTCTTGGCATACCACGATGCAGTCAGGAAATCATCATGATTATCCTTGTATTTCGCGATAGCGTTGTCTTTGAGCTCTGCATCATAATAGAAATCATTGCTCTTGTAATCCGACGCCTCGCTTCTGAACACCATCAGCAGGTTACCGCCTTCGTAAACATACGGAGCGGCGAAATCCTCGTTGATAAGCTCATAGTCGCCGACATCGGTCTTGATGTCGAGCAAACCGTTTTCGTCTCTTACCAGAGGCGTGCAGTCGCTCATGTCATAAGCGCCGTCGTCAGATATGGTCGACTCCTCAACCTTCTTCAGCCATATGGTCAAAGTGTTGGGAATCTGCTTCGCACTGCCCCATGACGACGATTTCGCGTCTACGACGATACCGGTCAGGCTCGTGCCCGGCTTGATGCCGAATTTAGCCAGATAAGCCTCCGTATAGATAACCTGGCTCTCGGAGTTGTTATAGTTGGTTGTAAGAGGCATATTGCCCGAAGTGGCGCCCGACGCCACACCTACAGTCAGAACCTCGTCTGAGCTTTCTGCCTTGACAGTCACAACAGTCTCGGGTGTGGTCAGAACGGTCTCTCCAACTGTGACGCGTGCGAAAACAGTGTGTTCGCCCGGCTGATGGAACACATGGTCGAACCCGAATTCAACCGTAGCACCCCCATCTATGGCAGGAGTCTCGGCTATCGTTGCCACTGTCTCGCCGTTGTCAACAAGTTCCACCGAATAGCTTCCGGCAGCCTCGGCCTGGGCAAGCAGGTTCTTCACGGAGAATGTCATGTGCCATGCGTTGTTCACAGTGGCCTTAGCCGGCACATCGGCACCGGCAATAATCAGGTCGTGGTCAACAGCGGCAACCTCACCGCCGAACACATTGTTCAGCCATACATATTTCCCCTCGAAACCGATATACAGCTCCCCTTCCGGAAGATTATCCACAACGAAATCACCATAAAGGTCATTGGTCGGAGGGAATGTCTCGGCATCGGAACCATAGCTTGACTGGATGTTCTTAAGCAAAGTCCAGTTCACGCGGTCGGTCGAGCAATACACCTTGAGCTCCGAGCTGTAGCTCCGTTTGGCCGCCTGGAATGTCAGCGCGTCACCTTCGTTGAACTTCAGCTTCGGAGTTATGGCAAACGAAGAGCCGTCGGCCGAAGTGTGCTGAAGGGCATACGAGTCGGATGTATCCATATATTTGTAGTAGATACGCCAGTTGTCGCCCAGCACCCACCCCTGAGGCAGATAGTCATAGCCACCTTCTCCGTCGAAACTCTCGAAGAAGCTGTCAGGCCCCACAAAAGCAGCCGACAGCTGATACTCTTTCGAGGCACCACCTTCCACAATGAATTTCATCGGGCCGGCCTTGGCCCCGGGCTGAGTAGGAGTGAATGTTATTTCGAGAGGCTGATACTCGTCGCCGTCAGCCTTCTTGTTGGCAAGACCCTTTACCGTGAACGGGCACTGCACATTCGAGAGCGAGAACCCATCGGGCATCTCAACATCCGTAACAACAACATCGGCACCGCCCGTAGCGCGCAGCCTGTACTTCAGAGTAGTCGCCTCGGTCACAAATCCGAAATTTATCGGCTTGTCAATCTCCACTCCGCTCGACTCTCCCACCAGATTGTAATTTACCGAATAGGTATAAAGAGTGGCCCAGCTTCTGACATTCGACTTCGATGTGCCGCTCACATTCTCGCGCAGGCTCACGTTCGACCAGAATTCGGTCGATCCGGGAGCATCGTCAATCAGCGGCTGAATCGACAGATCGAAATTCTCGAACGAGAACGTCTCTGTCTGCCCTGCGGCCATCGGCTTGTCAAGGTCAAGCGTAAGCATCGGAATGCCTGTGCGCCCCAGAATTGTCACACTGAAATTCTCATTGCCCGGACTCAGGTCGGTGTCGCCCGAGTTGGTCAGCGTCACAGTCATCGACTGCCCCGCTATTATGTTGTCGGAATTGGCATATAGATCGCCGCTCGCAGGTGTCCACGAAGCCGCGTCTATCGTCAGCGCCGCATCGCCATAAGCCGTCAGCGCCGCACCGCCCATCACCGTCAGCATAAGAAACTTTGTAATGCACTGTTTCATAGTTAATCGTTTTGATGATGATTGATTTAACGAATGGTTTATAATTCTGTAGCCGTTGAATCGGCCCGCAAATAAAACTTGCTCAAGCTTTTCAAGCTATACATTTATTTAACAGCTACTTATCTTATATGAGGGCGCTGTGCCGTGATGGCACAGCGCCTCTTTATCTTGACCGGGTAGTCTATGGAATACCCGTCAGTTGTCTCAGCGTTTGATAAAGCGCTCGGAAGCAACTCCGTTCTCGCTCTTCACAGTCACGGCATAGACACCGGGAGCAAGAGCCGACACATCGATAGTGTTCACACCGCTTGCCACAGCCACTGTCTGTCCGGCCATCGAAGTCACAGTCAGATCGGCAGCCTCGACACCGTTCACAGTCACAGTGCCTGCAACGGCATCATAGCTCAGGCTAATATCGGCCTTGGTGCTCACAACATTCAGCTGACCCGATTCGAAGCTGTCGAAATGGTTGTAGCAAAGGTCATCGTAGAAGTATGCCAGTCCGTCGGTAACCGTATGGCGGAGAGCAACCCAGATCTTCTTGCCGGCATATTTCTTGAGGTCGGTCGAGAACTTGTAATACTCCTCGCCGGTAGGACGGGGCACCAGATTGGTGCTCACCTGCTCGAACTTGCTCAGATCAGAAACACCCTCGGTGCTTACCAGAACCGTGGCACGTCCCTGGCCGAAACGGGTATCGTCGGCATTCAGATAGTCACGGCAGTAGAAGTCGAACGACGACTGGTCGGTGGCAGTCATTGCCGGAGAGATAATCCAGTCTTCAACGGTCAGGCCGTCAGCGTCAGCGCCGAACGTAACCAGACACTGGTCGCCGGTATTCGGATAGCAGATGCTCCAGTCAGCCTTCTTGTAGTTCATAACCACAAAAGCGAAAGCTTCGCCGCGGTGGGCATAGTCAACCATCATCAGCGACACGCTCGAACGGCGGTCAACATCCACAGTTGTCAGTTCGCGCGGATTCAGCGAGCCATACGGGTCACGCTCGAAACCGTAGAAACGGATATCCGACGGAAGAACCTCGGCCTTGACAGGCAGCGTGGCCACACTGCCGTCGGCAGTGGTCAGAACCATCTCGTCCTCGATAGCAGCGTTGGCATCGTTGCCGTTGACAGTCAGAGCGAAATTGATAGCCTTGCCGGCAGCGATCTTGTCGCCTGCCTTCAGCGAAGAGCCGAACACACCGCTCTTGAATGTAACACTCTTGATCTCGGCATCCTGCGATCCGTCATTGTAAAGAGTGAAAGTGTTCTCGGTCGAGAAACTCTCGTCATGGTTCACCTTGCCGGCGTCATAACCCGTCGTGTTGAACGACAGCTTCACCGCAGCCGCAGGCTCGATGGCGAACTCGTCGATGCACGCGCCGCTCGCCTTCATATAGTCGTCATAAGTGTAGACCCAGCGCAGAGAGATAGTCTTGCCGACATAAGGAGCCAGATCGAAACGCTCACGGATCCAGTAACTGTTGCTCTTGTCTGAAAGCATCGCAAGCTCATGCCACTCACCGTCAACAAAGATCTCGAACGTAACCTTTGAGATACCGTCATAACCCTTCGTTGTGTTTACAACCTGACCGCTGTCATCCTTCAACAGACCTACAGCCACACCGTCGCCCCAGTAGAACGAAGCGAAAGCATCCTCGCTCACAACAATCTCAGGAGTCTCGAGCGATGTCACATTGCCGTCATAACGCGGATTGGCCATAGCCGAAGCCTTGCCGCCATAAGGAGATATCTCATTCTTGCTCCATCTGGTCGTACCGCTGGCAACCATATTCCATCCCGAAGGAGGCACCGCAGCGTCAAAACCTTCATAGTAAGGAAGAGTGGTGATCGTCGGATCAGCAATGGTGGTGAACTGCCAGGTAGCCACACCGGTGGCGTCACCCTTGGCGTTATAAGGCACAACCTTCCAGTTGTAGACAGTCGAATAAGCCAGCGAAGGCAGGTCATAGCTCAGTTTGTCGCCCAGATCCACGCCGTTGACCAGATCAGTGGCATTGGCGTCGGTGCCTACATAAAGCTTGTAGCCGGTAGCGAACTGCGCCGGATTCCACTGCAGGGTCACACCGCGGAAATAAACGTCAGAAGCGCCCTGGGCCGGAGAAACAGCCGTAGTGGCAGACGGAACACTGCCCGCGCCATAAAGATTGTTCAGAACAACAGCGTCAAGATAGAACAGGCTCGCCTCGGCGCCGGTCTCCGAATCATAATAAGTCAGATTCCACACAAACTGCCAGTAACAGTTGTCCGACGAAGCCGACTCAGTATAAGTCTTGTTGATAATCGTATTATACGTATCCTGATAATCAAACATATCGACAGTCTTCCATGTCGAGCCGCCGTCCGACGAGAACTGAAGCAACACCTCAGTGTCAGCGCCAGCCTCCTCGCCGTTATAGAAATCGGCATAGGTAAACGAAATCTTCGCAGCCGACTTCGAAGCGTCTATCCGCGGAGAACGCAGATAGTTGGCCTCCTGATAATAAGCCGTCGGAGTAGCAGCCTTGTCACCCTCCATCTGAGCCGAAGCCACACCCCAGCTCTTCACAGTCCAGCCGGCAGGAGGGAAGGCATCACCTTCGAAGCCCTCGAACACCTCACCCTCGGCAAGCATCTGCTTGGTAGCGCTCACGGCGATTACACCGTCCTTGCCGTTAGTCTTGATCACCACATTGCCCGAAGCAGCCGACGTCAGCGACGCCTCATACACAACCTGCAGCTGGAGCGACTCATTCTTCTTCAGATTGATATCCTCCTGGGCACGGTCAAACACAACACTGAATCCCGCAGGAGCCTCGATACCCGTAACCTGAAGCCCCGCCGTACCCGTATTGGTCAGCGTGAGGATATCAGAGCGCACCTTCGCGCCAACATAAACCTGTCCGAAATTCCAGGCCGAAGTCGAAAGCGTAGCCTCAGGCTCGGTAGCCTGCTCCTTGGCATACACACGGATATCGTCAAGCTCGATACTGTTGAGACTGTCGATCTTTCCGGAATACGAACTCGTGACACCCGTAATCACATAACCGAAAGCCACACGCACCTTCTTACCCTTCCAGGGCGTAAGGTCGATCTTCGAAACATACTTGTTCCAGCCAACCCACGCAACCTCATACCAGTCATACTTCGTCGGCTGAATACCGCTCTCAAGCACCATGTCAGGGTCAAGGATAGAAAACACAAAATCATTCTCATCGAAATCCTTACCCTCCTCTATCACATATGCACGCAGATCATACTGCTTCTTGTCAAGAGCCATACCCGAGCTCGCCCACTGGAAAGCAATCTCATACTGCTCGGTAACATCGATAACAGGAGTCATCAGAAGACTCACACCGGCCTCAGGCGTAAAGCCATCGTCGCCATAAGTAGTCTGGTCAATCCACGCCTTGCGGTTCTGGATCTCCTTGACATCCTTGTCTGTGTCTCGGGCAAGACACCAGCGCTTAGGCAGATCAGCATCAGCATGCTGGTTCACAACCTTCCAGTCACCGGAAAACACCAACTCGGCATAAGCCGGACTCAACTGAGCCGGCATCCCCTCGAAATCCTCACACAGAATGTCGCCGGGAGCAGCAACCGACGTGAAACCTACTGCCAGTAAAGCAAACGGTAGTAAAAATTTCCTCATCTTCATTTAACTTAATATTTAGTGATAACAATTATTTTAGAAACCCATCTGATTCATAATCAGATCATTCTTGAATTCATCTCAGAAACCTCGAAATCTTCCGGCCTTGGATTCAGACATCCTGCAAAAGCCACAGTCCATATCATCGATAGAATTAAACCACCGTCCACAGCCCTCGACTGTCAGACCGGTCAGCCATCTGCACCCCCGTAAAAACCGGAAAACATATCAACGCCAATAATCCCGCCACCAAATCCGCTGACCCCAAATCCGGCCGAAAAAAACCAAAACAGGTCAAGCCGAGAAACATCCGTCCGACTCATCGTCGAACATATCCATAACCACTCATTTTCAAAACCTTTCTCATAGGCAACATATCAGTCAAAGATAAAGCACCAGATTTGTCACTTAAAAATCGTTGC
>CAMWTV010000041.1 GCA_947177215.1 uncultured Muribaculaceae bacterium | reverse complement strand
ACATCGGGCCACGGCACCTCGAAAGGGATCGACTTCAAGATAGAGAAGTCGCTGGGACGTCTGACGGGACATATCGGATATTCTCTGGCATGGGCCGACCGCACCTTCAAAGAGAAGAACGGCGGAAAAACCTATCCGGCAAGATTTGACAACCGCCACACGATCAACATACTGGTCAACTGGGATGTAAGCAGGAAAGTGCAGCTCAACGCCGCATGGACAGGGCATTCGGGAAACCGGTTCACACTTCTGCCACAGGTGTGGGACGGGATTGTTCCGGGCGAGATGTATGTGAGCGGTGACGCACCTCTGAAATGCCAGATAAACAATTACCAGCTGCCGTTCTACCACCGTCTGGATTTATCGTGCATGGTGAAAAACAGGCGCGGATTCTGGACGTTCAGCCTCTACAACGCCTACTGCCACATGAATACGGTGGCAATAAGACGCGGATTCAAGGAAACGGCAGAGATCACACCCAACGGAGTGGCACACAGATCGGAGCCGGTTTTCCAAAAAGTAAAGCTATTACCCGTAATTCCATCAATATCATACACATGGCAATTCTGAAACAGTTCCCGACAATATTTATGGCAGTCTTGCTGACAGGTTGCTATGAGGATTTCACTCCCGAGATCGACACCACACCTGTGTTGTGTGTCAACTCATTGGTCACGGCGGGAGAACGCATCGAAGTAAACGTTTCGAGAACCAGACTATACACCGAGAGCAGCCTTGCCGATTATCAGGTTTCAGACGCCAAGGTCAGCATCTATGCCAACGGCGAACAGAAGGATATGGATTATATCCCGAAGGAAGGTGACCGGATCAGGATTGAGGTAAAGAGCACAGCCTATGGCACAGCCGAGGCGGAAACAACAGTGCCTCATGCCGTAGCTGCGGAATCGCTCATCCATGAGCCATCGCTGACCGACAGCTGGACAGCCGACTATGACGGAACCGCTGTTGCCGGAGTGGCATTCAATCTGTCGGTAGCTATTGAAATCTCCGACCCGGCCGCCACTGAAAACTATTATCAGCTATCCATATCGGGGTTCAACGGCGACGGAGAGATCAGCGACGACGATATTATATTCAGCCCGAATCCGCCGGCCACATATTTCTCATACGGCACACTGAGATATGACGCCGAACCGATTTTTTCAGAGCATATCGGTGAGTTCGAATCGGCTGTGGGAAATGACGACAGCCAGGGGTTCACATTCTTTACCGACAGGCAGTTCTCAGGCAAAAGCTACACGCTGCATCTGATATTCTACAACTGCGCATACTCGGCAAGAATGTATGACGGCCGGGAACCGGAACCGGCCGACTGCGGAATAGAGCTATGCCTTCATTCGATTTCAAAGAGCTATTACTCATGGGCGAACTATCTATGGCAGAGCGACGAGGGTCTGATTGCCGATATGGGCGACTTCGGTCTGGGCGATCCGATATGGGGTTACAGCAATGTGTCGACCGGCGCCGGAATTGTGGCCGCCAGGTCAAGCAGAACCTACCGGATAAGCCTAAAAGATTTCATAGAACAGGAAATGTCAAACTTCAATATCAATTAAATCAAAAATGAAACATCTGATTATTTTATTCGCGACATTCGCAACTATGCTGCTGTCATTCACCTCTTGCAAGGAAGATGAACCTGTCTATATGCAATGGGAGATAACAAATTCGGCAGGTGATAGAATTTCTGTTCAGGACGCGTCAGGTTACCATCCGCAAGTCAGGATTCTCGCAAAAGAGCGCGGGGGCGAAATCACACTGAAGTGCAAGAATTTCTCAAAGATATATCTTGACGGTGACAGTCATGTCAATGCCGAAAGCGGTGTGTCGGTTATCAAATCAGCCGACAACGCCATAACAATTGTTCTTGACGACATGGAATCGATTGGCGATGATATGACCGACCTGATTTCGGTATCGGCAAAAGATGGCAAAACCGACATCTACTGCCAGATAGCGGTGATCAGGGAGCCGACAGCCGCAACCGGTAAGTGAGGGTGTGCCATCTACGGATATAAGCAACGCCATGTGTCAGGACTTTCAGTTCAGACACATGGCGTTGTTTTAAAGATTTTATATTGGCATGGCTGTTGGCCATCTCATTAAAACGGGCTAAATTTGCACCCCGAAAAATCTACGTATGATGGATAAAGGAAAACTCAAGGGTCATGGGGCGATGTTAGGTGCGGAAATTCTGTGGGGTGTGAGCGCTCCGCTCGGCAAAGCCATTCTGGCTGCCGGCATGACGCCGCTGATGCTTACCGACTGCCGTATGGCGGGGGCTGCCGTGCTGTTCTGGGTGTTGTCGATTTTCACCCCGAGGGAGAAAGTGACGCCGCGCGATCTGCTGGCCATGTTTTTAGCGGCTTTGTGCGGTGTTGTCATAAACCAATGCTGTTTCGTTACGGGGCTCAGTCTGACCTCGCCGGTAAACGCCTCGATCATAACGACCTCGCTGCCTATACTCACAATGGTTCTCGCGGCGATAGTGCTGAGGGAGCCTATTACCGGAATGAAAGCCGGAGGGGTGTTTCTGGGGGCGGCAGGGGCGATGGTGCTCATTCTGGGGAGTGTTTCAGACAGCGGAGAGGGAAATATCGCGGGCGATCTCACGGTGATTCTGGCACAGCTCAGTTTCTCATGCTATCTTGTGGTTTTCAAGCGGCTTATAGGACGATATTCGCCTGTGACACTGATGAAATGGATGTTTACATATTCGGCCGTGTGTGTGATTCCGTTCACTTACAGCGAATGGGTATCCATGGACTGGAGTTCGGCGGCGCCGATAGTTGTGTGGGGAAGCGTCGCGTTTGCAGTCGGCCCCACATTTCTGAGCTATCTGCTTCTGCCTGTGGGGCAAAAGCATCTGAGACCGACTGTAACGGCCATGTATAACTACGTGCAGCCGATAGTGGCCTCACTGGTGGCTGTATGCGCAGGCCTGAGCCGTTTCACCGTGAACAACGCCATTGCCATTGTTCTGGTATTCATCGGAGTGTATCTGGTGACCCGCAGCAAGAGCCGCGCCGACATGGACGCAAAAGAGAGCCGATAGAGATTATGCCGAAACGATTGAGTGGCGGATAGACCCTGCGGCGGCGTAAGCGGTAAACAGCGATGTGAATACAGACAAGATGCCGTCAGGATCGGCAGCCGGATCGAAAAGATGGACTGTAACGAGGAGGCGGCGTGTGGAGAGCGAGATTCGTGTGCGCTCGTTGTCGCTTGTAGGGGTGCCGATGCCCCCTACGCTGTCGCGGAACACGGGGAGGCCGGCAATGTTGAGCGTGCCACGCCCGATGCCTTCATAGGGTTCGCCCTCTCTGCCGATGCCGAGAGTCAGGGTTGTGCCGACAACTTTTTCAGCATCGAAACACCCTACAGAGCACCCTGAGAGAAGCGACAGCTGATTGCCGGCATCGACAATCGCATTGACGTTATATAGCCCGAGACCGCGCACAATGCGCCTCATCATCTGCTCCTGAGAGGGGCGATAACGGTTGGGATCTTTTCCACAGGCCTTGTAGGCCGCCCTTGTGGCGGCAATGGCCGGAATGGAGTTGATGGCGCCAACTTCATAGCGCGCGGCTATCCCGGCGGCAAGCTCTTCCATAGCGAGTTTCTGCCCGTCGGAGGTTTCTGAATTAACCACATCGGCCTCAATTATCATAGCGCGATAATGAGGGATGCGCTGAGCGAAACATGGATCGATCACTACTTTTGTCAGAGTTTCCATTGTCAGTTTTCTGTTAAGATTTGTCAATAGATTGCCGAACGGAATTTTAAGAGCCGCGAAACGGCAGGACGTGATATTAACTTTGCAGCGTAGAACATTGACTTCGATGAAAAATATTGTCTCACGACTGCGGGGTGGGAATGCGGGCTGCAAATTTACTAAAAAAAAACGAGCGGACAACGGCAGAACCATCACAAAGGGTGTGACGTTTTAAGAATACGTATCAACCGATTCGTGATTTATGACAGCAACCGACAAATGTAAGACCGAGGGATGTGGATCGGCGCTCAGAAAACTGAGTGCACTGGGGCTACTTGTGACACTCGGAATAGTGTTCGGCGACATAGGGACTTCGCCACTGTATGTTATGAAAGCCATCACAGGGGTTAACCCCGCCTTCGATGCAGACTATATAACCGGAGCGGTGTCGTGTGTGATTTGGACACTGACCTTGCAGACCACGGTCAAATATGTGGTCATAGCCCTGCGGGCCGACAACAAGGGTGAGGGTGGAATTCTGGCGCTGTTCGCCCTGCTGAGGAAACTGCCCCACAAATGGCTCTATATCGTGGCCGCGACAGGGGCGTCGACGCTGATTGCCGACGGGGTGATAACACCCGCCATCACCGTCACCTCGGCCATAGAGGGGTTGCGGATAATCAACAGCAATGTTCCGGTCATACCGATAGTTGTGGTGATAATTACAGGTATCTTCCTGATGCAACAGGCAGGTACCGGCACAATCGGCCGCTTCTTCGGGCCGTTCATGCTGTTGTGGTTTCTGATGCTCGGGGTGCTGGGTTGCTGCCATATAGGAGACTACGGCGGTATCTGGAGGGCTTTCAATCCATGGTGCGCGGTCAACCTTCTGATCCACTATCCGGGATGGTTTCTGATTCTTGGCGCCGTGTTTCTCTGCACCACCGGAGCTGAGGCGCTCTATTCCGATCTGGGACACTGCGGCAGGGCTAACATATCGGTTAGCTGGATTTTTGTGAAAGCTATGCTTATTCTGAACTATCTCGGCCAGGGGGCGTGGATAATAGCGAACAAGGATTCGGGACTGCCAACTGAGATGAATCCGTTTTACGGCATCATGCCCCACTGGTTTGTTCCGGCGGGAGTCATCATGTCGGCCGGAGCGGCCATAATAGCGAGCCAGGCGCTGCTGAGTGGCTCGTTCACAATATTCTCAGAGGCAATGAACCTTGACTTCTGGCCCCGGCTTAGGATAAAATATCCTTCGACGGAAAAGGGGCAGCTCTATGTGCCGGCTGTGAACTGGGCATTGCTCGCGGGATGCCTTTCAACGGTGGCGCTGTTTCGCGACTCATCGCACATGGAGGCAGCCTATGGACTCGCAATAACCGTGACCATGCTTATGACCACTGTGTTGCTGACGTTCTATCTGCGGTTCCGGGGGGTAAGCCGCATGGTGTGCGGAGCTTTTCTTGTTGGTTTCACAGCTCTGGAGGGTGTGTTTTTCTTCGCCAACATGTTCAAAATTGCCCACGGTGGATGGTTCGCAATGCTTGTGGCGGGTGTGGTGTGTTTTGTGATGATAGTGTGGCGCAACTCCACACGGATCCGCAATTCATATATCGACTACCGTCCGCTGGCCGAATGCACCGGTCTGATCTCGGCCATAAAACATGACGGAGAGATAGCCAAATATGCCTCAAACCTGATCTATTTCAGCCGTTCGCCCGACTCGTCGCAGATAGAGACCAAACTGCTCTATTCCATTATCAACAAGCAGCCCAAACGGGCCGACCACTACTGGATAATACATATCGAGAATGTCGACTCGCCCGACACGCTCGAATATGATGTGGAAGTCATAGAACCGCACACACTCTATTTCGTAACGATGAGGCTCGGATTCAGAGTGGAGCGGAAAGTAAGCGTTTATCTGCGTCAGGTTATCGAAGACCTGACGGCTGAGGGGAAACTTGATCTGACAAGCAGCTATCCGTCGCTACGCGAGGCAGGGATAGCGGGCGATTTCAGGTTTATAATCCTTCACCGCATTTTCTCGGTGGCGAGCACCTGCCGCGGAAGAGCCGCATTTCTGCTCAAGACACACGAAAACCTGAGGCGGCTGGGGATCAGCGACCGGGATGCCATGGGGCTTGACACAAGCAGTGTGACACTCGAAACTGTGCCGCTTATAATATCGACCGGCTCACAACGCCGCATAGAGCGTGTGAGCCGGTGAGAAGGTGGTGAGTCATGCCGTTCAGCAGACAGAGGCGGCCGCCTGGAGCACAGCCTCGGAAAGAGTGGGATGCGAATGGATGGCAGCGACAAGACCGCTGACCGGAATACGCGCCGACATGGCGAGCGCCACCTCGGCTATTAGATCGGCCGCATGAGGGCCGCAGATGTGACATCCGAGAATCATTCCGCCATCGTCGACAATGATTTTCACAAGCCCTTCATCCTCGCCCATGGCGAGCGCCTTGCCGTTGGCCCTGAAGAAGGCCTTGCCGACCTTGCATTGGATTTCCTGAGCGCGGCACTGCTCTTCGGTGATGCCGACCATGGCGCACTCAGGCACGGTGAACACCGCAGAGGGGATGACAGAAAGATCGACATCGCCACCCATGACCATACGGGCCTGGGCATAAGCCGCATGAGCCAGCTGGCAGACTCCGTTGCAGTCGCCAATGGCATAGATGCCCGGCACTGATGTTGCGAAACGCGCGTCGACCTCTATGCCCCGCGGGCCAACCTTAACGCCGGCCTCGACGGTGCCTTCAGGAATCACCGGACGACGCCCCACAGCCATAAGAACCTGCTCGGCAGAAACATTCTGTTCCTTCCCTTTCGAGGTGAACGCCACTGTCTTGATGACACCATCGCCTTGAGAGACTGATGTTACAGCCGATGAGGTATGGAATCTGACACCACGTTTCTGAAGCACGGTGCGCAGCCGTTTGGCAATGTCCTTGTCGAACTGGGGAAGAACTTCCTTGCAATATTCTATAACCGTTACCTCGCTTCCGAGGGCGGCAAACACCGAGGCGAATTCCAGGCCAATCACTCCGCCGCCGATAACGACAAGTGAGACCGGAAGCGACCTCAACGACAGCATCTCTGTCGAGGTGACAGCAAGCGACGCTCCGGGAATGTCGAGGCTTGCAGCCTCAGAGCCGGTGGCGATAATTATTTTCGGGGCTTCAGCGACAAGCGAAGCGGGGAGAGGGTCAACCACTTCTCCGCCACAGGTGATGCGGCTTATGCCGGTGACCTCGACCTTGCCTGGAGCAACAATGCGGGCAGTGCCGGTGACCACGCAGGCCGCTGCCACAATCATGGATATGCTCTCGCGCAAACGCTCCACAACCTCGTCCTTACGGCTTACCATGACAGGGAGCGAGACCTGCATCTGTCCGGAAAGCTCTATGCCGAAAGTGGCGGCAGAAGCTACATCAAGCGCGATCTGAGCCGAACGGCACAGGCATTTGGTGGGTATGCAGCCCCGGTTGAGACATGTGCCTCCCAGATTGTCGCGCTCCACAAGCAGCACCTTTTCTCCGCGGGCAGATGCAATCGCGGCGGCCTTGTATCCGCCAGGCCCGCCTCCGATAATTATAACATCGTAGTTCATAAGCAAGAGTTACAGTTGATCGAAAGTGACTACCGGGTGGAGTGCAGCGGCGGTGTCGTCGGGATGAGTAACCGGGGTGTTGTGTGGAGCACTCTTCACCAGGTCGGGTGTCTCACGGGCCTCACGGGCAATATCGTGCATCACAGCTATAAAACCGTCGAGAGTTTCCTTGCTTTCTGTCTCGGTAGGCTCGATCATGAGCGATTCGTGGAACAGCAGCGGGAAATAGATGGTTGGAGCGTGATAGCCGTGATCGAGCAGACGTTTGGCGACATGGAGTGTTGTGACATGCTCAGATTTGTCGCGGAGGCCATCGAACACAAACTCATGCTTGCAGACACCCTCGATGGGGAGAAGATAATCGTCGCGCAGAGACTCCTTGACATAGTTGGCGTTGAGAGTTGCCAGCGGGCCTACTTCCATAAGCCCCTCGCGGCCAAGCGAAAGGATGTAGCTCAAAGCACGTGCCTGCACCGCGAAATTGCCAAGCGTGGCCGAAACAGACCCGAGTGCGTCAGGAGCTACCGAAAGCTTGTAGACCGGTTTGCCGTCGGCTCCGTCGGTCTTTATCACCCGTGGATTAGGGAGGAACGGCTCAAGCCCGGCACGCACCCCAACAGGCCCCGATCCGGGGCCACCGCCTCCGTGAGGGGTAGAGAATGTTTTGTGAAGGTTTATGTGCATGACATCGAAACCCATGTCGCCCGGACGGGCCATGCCGAGCATGGGGTTGAGGTTGGCTCCGTCGTAATACATCAGCGCGCCTGCCTCGTGCACCATACGGGCAATCTCGGGGATATTTTTCTCGAAAATGCCAAGTGTGTTGGGGTTGGTCATCATGACGGCAGCCACCGTGTTGTCAAGCAGGGGGCGGAGGTCGTCGACATCGACAGTGCCGTCGGGACGGCTCTTAACCTCAACGACCTCAAGACCGGCCACAGCGGCCGATGCCGGGTTAGTTCCGTGGGCGGAGTCGGGCACTATCACCTTGCACCGTCCGGAATCGCCGCGCGAGTCATGATAGGCACGTATCACCATGAGACCCGTCAGCTCGCCGTGTGCTCCGGCAAACGGATTGAGCGTGAACTCAGCCATGCCACCTATCTCCGACAGCGCTGCCTGAAGGGTGTGATACATCTCGAGGCAACCCTGCACCGACGTTTCGGGAGTGGAAGGATGGACTGAGGCGAACAATTTATGCCCGGCCATCTCCTCGTTGATTTTCGGGTTGTATTTCATAGTGCATGACCCGAGGGGATAAAAACCGGTGTCGACACCAAAGTTGTTGGTCGACATATTGTTGTAATGGCGCACCACGGTGAGTTCGTCGCATTCGGGAAGGTCGGGCGGAGTCTGCCTCAGCAGGGATGCGGGGATCTCAGGGGCTTTCTCTCCGCCTTGCGGTGCGGCGCATGGGTCGATATGATTGTCTGGAAGCCGGTAACCGCGACGTCCGGGACGCGACAGCTCAAACACCAGCTTTCCGTAAATTTCTCTGTTCATAAATAAGAGTTCAAATTTAACCGATAGGCAACTTATCGCGCCATTGATTTATATATCTCGACAAGCCGGTCGACATCCTCGCGTGTCTGCATCTCGGTAGCTGCCATGAGCAGACAGTTGTGACCGGTCTTTATGCCCGGAAGAATGCCGGCTTCCAACGAGCGACTGATGAAGCTGTCGACATCGCAGTCCATTTCAAGAAGGAATTCGTTGAGGAACGGGCGTGAGGGATATTTCAGACGGCAGCCGCCTGCGGCGGTAATGCTCTCAAGCAGATAAAGCGCGCACTGATGCCCTTTCCATGCGATTTCACGCAGCCCGGCCGCTCCCAGCAGACTCATATACACCGACACATAGAGGGTCATGAGGCCCTGGTTAGAGCAGATGTTAGAGGTGGCTTTGTCGCGGCGGATGTGTTGCTCGCGCGCCTGAAGAGTGAGCACGAAGCTGCGCCGGCCCCCGCTGTCGACGGTGGCGCCGACAATGCGTCCGGGCATTTTGCGCATAAGCGCCTGGGTGGCGCACAGGTATCCGAGATAAGGGCCTCCGAAAGAGAGAGGTATGCCGAGACTCTGGGCATCGCCGCAGGCTATGTCGGCACCCCATTCGCCGGGAGTGCGCAGCGTTGCCAGATCGGCAGCCACACAGTTCATTATCATCAGCGCCTTGCGGGCATGTATCATATCGGCAACACCGGAGAAATCTTCTATAATGCCGTATCGGTTGGGCTGGGCCACAATGACTCCGGCCACGTCGCCGAACTCATCAAGCATCTCGCCCAGACGGCTTACCGACATCACACCGTCGGCTTCGTCGACAGTATGCACTGTTACGCCGTGGTAACGGGCGTAGGTGTCGACCACCGCGCGCACAGCCTCGTTGAGAGTGGCCGACACAAGCACACGGCGGCGTTTCCTGCCTGCCGCCACGGCCATCATCATGGCCTCGGCAGTGGCGGTGGCGCCGTCGTACATCGACGCATTCGAGACCTGCATGCCGGTGAGGCGGCACATCATGGTCTGATATTCGAAAATATACTGGAGTGTTCCCTGCGAGATCTCAGGCTGATAGGGTGTGTAGGCAGTCAGAAACTCAGACCGTCCGATCAGCGATTGCGCGGCCGCGGGCACATAATGGTCGTAGAAACCGCCTCCGGCGAAACACACGTCCACATGTCGGTTTTTCGCAGCGAGAGCGCCGAAATAATCGCGCACTTCTTTCTCGCTTTTCTCGGAGGGGAGGTCATAGGGAGCTTTAAGCAACAGTTCGTCGGGAACATCGCTGTAAAGCCCGCGCAGGTCGGAGACGCCGCAGCGCTGAAGCATTTCGGCTATCTCCTGTTGCGTGTGAGGGAAATATCTGTGCATAGCCCGTAGAATAAGGTTCAACCTTTATTGCAGAAAGCCTCGTAGGCAGCCTCGTCCATGAGGTTGTCGAGTTCGCCCGGATCAGAGAGCTTCACTTTCACGATCCAGTTTGCCATGGCGTCCTGATTGACCAGACGGGGATTGTCGGCGAGAGCCTCGTTGATCTCCACAACCTCGCCGCTTACGGGGGCGATAAGGTCGGATGCGGCCTTCACACTCTCTATGGCCCCGAAATCCTCGCCCTGTTCCAGCTCATCGCCGGGTTCGGGCATATCAACATACACCACGTTGCCGAGCTGTTTCTGGGCATAGTCAGAAACGCCGATAAAGCCATATTCACCTTCAACCCTTACATATTCATGTGATTCAGAGAAACGTATCATAATTTTCAACGGTTTTTGAATTGTTTATTTCTTATATGATTTCTTGTAAAATTTCTTGCCTACGACCACACAGGGGAAAACCTTGCGGCGGATTCTCACGCCGAGCGGTGTGCCGAGAGCGGCATAACGGCTGTCGACCAGCGCCATGGCAATGCTTTTCCCTACCGAAATAGACTGATATCCGGTTGTGACATGTCCGACAACCTCTCCGTCGGTGTCGAGAACTTCATAACCATGTCTGGGAACAGCCCTGTCGGCGAGTTCGATGCCGACCAGTTTGCGCGGAGCGCCGGCTGCCTTCTGGGCCGCCACTTTGTCGCGCCCCATGAACGGCGCCTTGTCGAGTTTCACGAACATGGTGAGGCAGGCTTCGACAGGAGTTATGTCGTCGGCCAGCTCATCGCCGTAAAGGGGTAGCCCCACCTCAAACCGGAGTGTGTCGCGGCAGCCGAGACCGCAAGGCTCGCAGCGGCCGCTCTCCATCAGCAGATCCCACATTGCCACGATGTCGCCGTCGGCGCCATAGATCTCGAAACCGTCTTCGCCGGTGTAACCGGTGCGGCTTATCAGAATATCGTGCCCCTTGAAGGTGGTTTCCTTAAAGGTGTAGAATGTCAGATCGGAACATCCGATGCCGAGCACTTCGCCTACAACCTTTTCGGCCTCAGGCCCCTGCACGGCGAGTTCGGAAGTTACATCGCTTACCATCTCGACGTCGACCCTGAAGGGGTGGCCGGGTGTGTCGGGGTTGTCATCGTTCATGCGCTCCTCGATCCAGGCTTCATCCTTGGCTATGTTAGAGGCATTTATGACCAGAAGATATTTGGTTTCGGAGAACTTGTAGACCAACAGGTCGTCGACCACTCCCCCGTCGGCATTCAGCATCATGCCGTAAAGGCATTGTCCGGCAGAAGCGGGAGTCACATCGTTGCTGAAGATGTAGTTTACAAAACGGGTGGCATCGCGGCCGGTGACTATCACTTCGCCCATATGCGACACATCGAAAACTCCGCAGGCGTTGCGCACGGCGTTGTGTTCCTCGATAATGCCGCGATACTGGATGGGCATATCAAACCCGCCGAACGGGCTCATAAGAGCGCCCTGCGCCACGTGGCGATCGTAAAGGCATGTTTTTTTATTTTCTTCCATGGTATATTGAAAGTTAGTCAACAAAATCAATTAAGCAGCAGGTCGACCAGCCTGTCGTTGGTCAGCCCGGCTATGGTCATCGCCGCATCGATTCCCGCCAGAGCCTCAGACAGGGCTTCGCGCTGCAATTCCACTCCGACAAGACGTGCCAGAAGGGTGTCGAGATCGGCTGTGAGAAAGAAATCGCCCTTGAGGTCAAGCGTCTGCACCACAGGCACTGGAGTGTCGGAAACAGTCATGTCAACCACAAATTCACCGACACCTTCGACTCGGCGCGGAGTCCGTGACCGCACACCGGCGGCGACGGCATCAAGCCTGCGGCCATAAATCCATGCGGGGTCGTAATAGGGTTCGGCAATCCGCTCGATAGCCTTGACGTCGGCATCGGTCAGGGTCATCGTTCCGTTGCAGAGAGTTGATGCTGCGAATGCCTTGAAATCGGCGAGAGACACCGGGCTGTGCTCCCGGATTGTGGTTACATGCGATCTCACCGATTCAACCCCTTTGGCCTTGAGTTTTACAGCAGAGGGGGTAAGGGCTGCCGTCATGCTCTCAAGATCGGCGTCGTGGAGCATTGTGCCGTGGACTATGGCCCGGCTCATGGCGCCGTCGGCACCGGCAAGGGGGATGTGGTAGAAAGCGTAGCCGCTAACCTTGCGGTCGCCTATAAGGATGTCGTTGCGCCCTGTTGTATGGGCGTCGACCCCCATGAGCTGAAGCATGGATGCCACGCGTGATGTAAAGGCTGTGAATGTGGTTGCCACCGAATTGCATGTGGTTATGTGGCTGAACATGATGTTGTTCATGTCGGCGTAGACACACCCGCCTCCACTTTTACGCCGGCAGGTGTCGATTGCGTTGGCACGGCAATATTCAAGGTTTACCTCGGCATCGATAATCTGGTTACGTCCGAAAATCACGGTGGGACTGACCTGCCACATAAA
>CAMWTV010000040.1 GCA_947177215.1 uncultured Muribaculaceae bacterium | reverse complement strand
CTTCAAGCTTCCACACTTAGACTCCTGAGAATCAGTAAGACACTTTCGTGTTTTGTCAATGAACCGCTTTAACGGTACACTGCAAAGTTAAACATTATTTTGCGATTGACCAAACTATTTTGAGAATCAGAGTGTTAAATCCATTCTTGACTCCAAAAATTAGCAATTTTAACACTATCTCTTGACATAACATCTCCGACAGCCACCCCACATACAAAAGACCGAAAAAACTAATCAGAAATTTGCGTTCATGTAGCTCCTGCCAATTGTTTGTAAAACGCGGGGCTTTGACCGGAGAAATAACGCCGGATGCTTTCTATCAAGAGGGATATACCGCACCGAAATACAGTATCGAGGGAGAAGGCGGCAAGCAGCCGGGAGAAAATTTATGAAACCTTCTTTTTCGTGTTGATTTTTCAAGCTAATCCGGATATCGTTTGAAGATTCCATCAAGCCAGTCGGTGATAATGTTCAGCATTTCCTGTGAGATATCCTCTGTGATGGTATCGTATTCATTGACTTCTCCTGTAACACAATGCTGCATCCAATGGTTATGATCCTTGAGCATCACAGTTGTGGCCTGCGGATTCCATCGGGATATCTGCCTGAGATTTTCCGGCAGAACTTGCGAGTCCTTATCCCCGTTCAAAGCAAGCCATGGAACAGTTACATTTTTGATGCAGGCTTCCGGACGATTCCTGACTATCTCCCGAAAAGGGGGACTAATCATATACCTCAGTTGCGCGAAAGGGCCGTTAGGAACATCCGAATAACCAATAGTGTCTTTTGTGCCGGGAAACACTGTCATTATAAGTTTTCGGAGCAATGTCCCCTCAGGCATATCAGACTTAATCAGTTCAAGCATATATCTTTCGGCTGATTCGTTTTCCCAGCCACCGTGTTCGGCCTGCATTCTGGCGCGAGTCTGGCTCATAATAACGGAATCCCCATCCCAGGCCGGTGCGCCCGATGTCATTATAAAGCTGCAACGAGGATTATCGACTGCAATCCTGATAGCTGCCGTACCACCCTCAGAATGTCCGAAAATTCCCTTACATATAGTGTAACCGAAACATGAGTCAAGTTTTTCTATCGCGGCATTGAGATCCCTGACGTAATCGTTTACAGAGGATTCTTCGGAGTCACCCTGACTTTCGCCTACACCACGATCATCCATGCGCAGAACTGCGTAGCCATGTTCTGCAAGATGACAGGCCAGATATTTAAACGGACGGTGACCGGCCCATTCTTCATCGCGGTCTTGAGATCCGCTTCCTGTAGCGAGAACTATCGCAGCATGAGGCCTGATACTGTCAGGAATAGTCAATGTACCGGCTAACCGTATCCCGTCATCACGGTTGTAAACTTGTATGTCCTGCTCCATATATGTGTGCGATGAAGCACTGACAACGGGGATTGTCAGAATTAACACCCACAACCTGAGCAACATATTATATCCGGATAGCATATTCTTTAATCTCACGGAAGGCAAATATACATTTTTGCTTACAGCCGGATAATTGTTTATTTTTTCCGAAAGCCGGTGAAACTGATCAAGCAATTCAACCGCATTTATGCCATCACTCACCGTATTTGGAGTTCCGATGGTCGGATTATGCAGGTTGCATCATTTGAACAGGGTGCGGATTGACCCGAGCGACGAGAGCACCGAACTTGCCTCATAGGGTATATAGACGGTCTTGTTGTCTTGTCCGGAAGTCATTTCACGCAGTGTGTCGATATATTTCATGGCGAGCATGTAGGTTGCCGGATCAGTGTTTCCTACGGCGACAGCCTCGGCCACCCTGCGTATCGCTTCGGCCTCGGCCTCGGCATTGAGAATTATGGCGCGCGCCTCACCCTCGGCACGCAGTATCTCCGACTGCTTATGCGCCTCGGCTTCATTGATGCGCGATGCCTTCTCACCCTCTGATCGCAGTATCAGCGATTGTTTCTCGCCCTCGGCATTAAGAATCTCGGCACGGCGGTTTCGCTCGGCCTGCATCTGCTTCTCCATCGCCACACGCACACTTTCGGGAGGGGTTATGTCCTGAAGCTCCACGCGGTTCACTTTTACCCCCCACTTATTGGTGGCATCGTCAAGAATAGCCTGAAGCTTCGTGTTGATGGTGTCGCGCGAGGTCAGAGTCTCGTCAAGTTCCAGTTCTCCGATCACATTTCTCAGCGAGGTCTGTGTAAGTTTCTCAATCGCATTAGGCAGATTGTCAATCTCATACACAGCCTTTTTCGGGTCTGTGATCTGGAAATAGAGCAACGCGTTGATTTCAGTGGTCACATTGTCGCGGGTGATAACCTGCTGCGAGGGGAAGTCATAGACCTGTTCACGAAGGTCGATCACGTTGGTGGCGACCGTACGCACAAGGCTGCGCCCTCCGATCGTATCCGTTCGGCGGGTATATATTATTTTCGGACGGTCAACAAACGGGATTATGAAATTCAGACCCGGCGAAAGCACACTGTGAAAACGGCCGAGACGTTCTATAACACGTGTTTCAGACTGCGGCACAACTTTCACACCTGCCGAAATAATGACTATCGCAAGCAGAACAACGATGCAGAGAACAATGTAAGTGGTCATAACTGTATGAATTAATTAATGGTTACGTATTTTTTACAAACTTTCGACTCACTCCGGCAGATTCACCGTGAGTATTATGCTGTCATATGAAGTCACCACCACTTCGGCTCCGGCCGGAATGGTCTCGTTCGCCGAGGGAGCCTTCACTTGCCAGTTGTCGCCGTCGATACGGGCACGTCCCAGTTGTCCGGGATGTATGGCATGGATCACCGTTGCGCGTCTGCCGAGCAGGGCATCCATCCCTGTCCGGGCCTTGTGCGCGTCGGTTCGTGCGTGCCAACGTTTGAAAAGAGGCAGAAACACCAGATATGCCACCACGCTCAGAACCGACAGAACAACCACCTGCCACACCATATCGACACCGAAAAATGTGCAGGCCATGGCACCAAGCGCGCCTACGGCAAGACAGAACGCCCACATCATTTGCGATATAACCTCCAGAACTATAAGAACCGCGGCAACAACAAGCCAGATAACCCAGATTTCCATGGTGTTTATTAACTTTTTAAATTATTCCAACATTTTCAACAATCCCTTGTTAACCTTCATTTTCGCAAATATAATCATTTTTAGCGTATTTTCCTAATTCCGACAGGTATTTATTTTCACCTCATATCTGACTTGTGACTACTGTCTGGCTTGTATAGTTCCATAGGATTTTATAATTTCGGAACCCCGTTATGAACAACCCTTTTGACTACACGCCGGATGCTGCCTGCCAGGAGGCATTCCGGCAACTTACCGCCACACTGGAATCGCTCAGAAACAGCAGCCGGGCAGAAGACATCGCTCTCTGCCGCGAGCTTGACGCAGGCAAGATGCTCGGTGTGCTTGTCGCCACCGACTCCAACGGCGTGCGCCACACGCTCTATGCCTTCTCAGGCCAGCTGGGAGAGGCCGGTTTTCACCACAACCTGTTTACAGGGCCTGTGTTCGACTATCTCAGTCCCGACGGCTATTTCAAAACCGGAGAGAGGGAGATCTCTCGCCGCAACGCCGAAATCGAGACATTCCAGAACACGACGCTCTCCGAAGCCAGAACCCGCTTCGAGTGCGCCCGGAAGGAACTGAACGATGAAATAGCAGCCTTCAAAGAGCAGTGCGCGATATCGAAAAAAGCAAGAGATGACCAACGGAAGTCGGGAGATGCCGACATAGAAACACTGGCCGCCTTGACACGCCGGAGCCAGTTTGAGAAAGCCGAGCTTCACCGCCTGAAAAAAAGTGTGGCCACACGTCTGGAGCCACTTGCCTCCAGGCTGAAACAGGCCGAAACACATCTTGCCATGCTGAAAGAGCGCCGCCGCACCGATTCTGAAGCCCTGCAGCAATGGCTCTTTTCAAATTTCAGAGTGCTAAACGCACGCGGCGAAAGCATGAGTCTGAGCGAGATTTTTGCCGACACACCAATGAGAATACCCCCCTCCGGCGCAGGGGAATGCTGCGCGCCGAAACTGCTCCAGGCCGCCTATCTGCAGGGCCTGCAACCGGTGGCTATGGCCGAATACTGGTATGGAAAGCCAAAGGGAGGGGAAGTGCGCATGCACGGCCGCCATTATCCGGCATGCCGTGGCAAATGCCTGCCCGTGCTCACATGGATGCTGCAGGGGCTGCCTGTCGTGCCGCCCCTCGACAGCGACAACGGCCCGCAAGCCGCCCATACACCTGAGATCATCTACGAAAACCGATGGTTCTGTGTAGTCGACAAGCCATCAGGCATGCTCTCTGTGCCCGGCAAGGGGAAGGCCATCTCCCTGCAGCAGTGGCTCGAGAACAGATATGGCCATGACCGGCTCATAAAAATGGCACATCGCCTTGACCGTGACACATCTGGGCTGATTGTAGCCACCTTCGGCGAGCAATCCTTTAAGACAATGCAGTCTCTTTTCGCCACCCGGCAGATAAAAAAGAGCTACACCGCCATTCTCGACGGCGATTACACATCGCGCGGCATCCCCCGCAAAGGCCGCATAACGCTCCCCCTCTCCCCCGACTGGTTCGACCGGCCACGCCAGCGTGTCGACTTCGACAACGGGAAAGAGGCGGTTACGGATTACGAATTCACCGACACCGGCGAAGGACGCAGCCGCGTGACATTTCATCCTCTCACCGGCCGCACCCATCAGCTGCGCGTGCACTCCGCCTCGGAAAACGGCCTCGGAATGCCCATAGCAGGCGACCCTCTCTACGGCTCCGACACAGGCCACGCGCCATCAAGGCTACTCCTGCATGCCCGCACACTGGAATTCACATTCCCCCTTGACGGAAAATCCTACTCCTTCGAGTCGCCACTCCCCTTCTGACCGCCATCTTGCCGCAGAGTCTTCTTGTCACTGCCGAAGTGCAACATGTTCATCTGCATCGGTGTCAGACGCACCGCCCCGTCAACAGGAGGGGGCATCAGCTCTACATTCACAACACCGCCGGAAGGCGTATGATCCGATTTTGAAACAACAATTCCCATATAGAAATCTATTTATCGCCCTGATGATTATTTTCACTTTCCGCGAACTTGTTGAGCAGCAACACCGCAGCCACATAACTGCACAGCAGCATCCATGGATAAGGCGTTGACAGACTGAGCGGCAGCATATCGCCCATACTATCGGCGTCCGACACACTCCACGGCTCGAAACTTCCGGAAAGATAGCAGAATCACTGAGTGGCATAGAACTCAACCACAACAACAGGTGCGCTTCCAATCAATTCTTCGTAGGTCATAATCTTTAAATTAAGAATAAAGTTGACAGCACAGTCTCTGCGCTCTCTTGCCATCTGTCCACAGACTATTGAATCAACGCCCGAACCTGCGCACCGGTTCATGTCCTCTACAACCGCACATCTCGGAGAGATGAAAAAAATAGGAATATCATGTTTTTTACGGGCGGAACGCGGTTATGGGCGGGATAATGTGTAATTTTGCAGCATGAACTGGCTCGAAAGTCTTTTTCTGGAACAATCGGCGCTGCAGGCGGTATGCGTAATCTCGGTCATCATAGCCATCGGACTGGGACTGGGCAAGCTGCGTGTGTGCGGCATCTCGCTCGGGGTGACATTCGTGTTTTTCACAGGCATCATGGCCGGGCATTTCGGCCTTGCCATAAACCCTGAGATACTGAAATATGCCGAAGATTTCGGCCTGATGCTGTTTGTCTATGAACTTGGCCTGAAAGTGGGGCCGGGATTTTTCAGTTCGTTCCGCACAGGCGGCATAAAGCTTAACATGCTGGGGCTTGGACTGGTGCTTGCGGGCACCGCCACTGCCATAGCCCTGAGCTATATCATGGCCATTCCGATGACCGACATGGTGGGAATTATCAGCGGCGCCACAACCAACACACCATCGCTCGGAGCCGCCCAACAGGCCATAAACCAGCTCGGTCTGTCGGCCGAAGGGGCTGCACTGAGCTGCGCTGTGACATATCCGCTGGGGGTAATCGGTGTGATACTGGCGTTTATCGTGGTGAAAAAGTTTGTGGCGCGGAAATCTGACTATGAGCCACGCAGCCACGCCGACGCCGACCACACCCATGTGGCAGAGTTCCGCGTTACCAATCCGGGCATCTACGGCCTGACGCTGCGCGAGGCGAGCGGCCTTGTCTCCACACATTTCGTGGTGTCGCGCATATGGCATGGAGAAGAGGTGTCGATTCCCGGCCCAGACCACGTGCTGAGTCCGGGCGACCGTGTGCTGGTCATCACCAACGAAGACGAGCTGACACGGCTCACCGCCTTTTTCGGAGAAAAAAGCGAACGCGACTGGAACAATCCCGACATAAACTGGGACACGGTTGACAAGAATCTGGTTTCGCGCACCATAGCCATAAGCAAGCCACAGCTCAACGGACGCCGCCTCGGCTCGCTGAAGCTGCGCAAACACTACGCCGTCAACATATCGCGCGTGTCGCGTTCGGGCATACGCCTGCTGGCACGTCCCGACCTGATTCTGCAGCTCGGCGACCGACTGACCATAGTGGGCACACCCGACGCCGTAAACAAAGTCGGCAGCCTTGTGGGCAACTCGGTCACCGACCTCAAAGACCCCAATCTGGCAGCCATTTTCATCGGCATGGTGCTGTCGCTCATCGTCGGGTCGATACCCATCTCCATACCGGGCATATCGGTGCCTATAAAGCTCGGTCTGGCGGGAGGCCCCATTGTGGTGGGCATACTCATAGGCCGTTTCGGGCCGCAGTTCCACATGGTGACCTACACAACACGCAGCGCCAATCTGATGTTGCGCGGCATCGGCCTGTCGCTCTTCCTTGCCTGTCTGGGGCTTGACGCCGGAGGGCGGTTCATAGAGACAATAATGCGCGGCGACGGACTGCTGTGGATCGCCGCCGGATTTATAATCACCCTCCTCCCCTCGCTCGCCATGACCATAGCCGCCATGCGGTGGTGGAATCTCGATTTCGGCTCGGCAGCCGGAATGGTCAGCGGAGCCATGGCCAATCCCATGTCGATGACCTACGCCAACGAGATAACCCCCGGCGACGACGCCCCTGTGGCCTACGCCACCACCTATCCGCTGTCGATGTTCGCCCGTGTGGTCATAGCCCAGCTGCTTGTGCTATGTTTTGTCTGACAGCCGGTCACGGCTGCAACCGCCCGTAAATGTTAGATATTCTTAATCCGGAGTAATAGAGTGAACCCCGGCCTCGCTCCATGTGTTTTTGATAGCGAAAACAAACTAAAACAACCAACACATGGAATCAATAATCAACACACACATTCCCGAATTCAAAGTCCAGGCATATCACGACGGCCAGTTCAAGACCGTAACCGACAAGGATGTGCTTGGCAAATGGGCTATATTCTTCTTCTATCCCGCCGACTTCACATTTGTATGCCCTACGGAGCTTGAGGACATGGCCGACAAATATGAGGAGTTCAAACGCCTCGGCGTCGAGGTCTACTCGGTAAGCACCGACTCCCATTTCGTGCACAAAGCCTGGCACGATGCCTCCGACAGCATCAAGAAAATCAAATATCCCATGCTCGCCGATCCAACAGGCGTTCTCAGCCGTGCATTCGGCGTGATGATCGAGGATGAAGGGATGGCCTACCGAGGCACATTCGTAAGCAATCCCGAAGGTATGATCAAGCTTGTCGAGATTCAGGACAACAGCATAGGCCGTAACGCCGAGGAACTGCTACGCAGAGTCGAGGCAGCCCAGTTCGTGGCCACCCACGACGGCGAAGTATGCCCCGCCAAATGGAAGCAGGGTCAGTCTACGCTGAAGCCCAGCATCGATCTCGTAGGCAAAATCTGACAGATCTGACTTCTTCTCTCTCCGCCTCATATATCTCCATCCCGGCTAAGGCTTCTTTAGCCGGGATTTTAAATAACACATACACACACCGATGCTTGAACAGAACATAATCGATCAGCTCCGCACTATCTTCGGAAACCTCGGATCAGACATAGTTTTCAGCATGCGTTCAAACGGCCCTTCCGACGGGGCCGACGAGATGCTTGCATTTCTTCAGGATGTTGCGTCAGCCTCGCCACGTCTGGCTGTAGAGACCACTCAGGCCGATGTCGACGCCCCTGTCTTTGAGATTATCAGAAACGGTGAAGCCACCGGGGTAAGCTTCTGCGGCATCCCCAACGGGCATGAGTTCACCACCCTGCTGCTTGCCGTGCTCAACGCCGACGGCCAGGGAAAGAACCTGCCCGACGAAGCGCTGCGCAACCGCATCAGAGCGCTCAGAGGCCCGGTCAGGATGCAGACATTCGTGTCGCTCACATGCACCAACTGCCCCGACGTGGCGCAGGCCCTCAATGTAATAGCCATTCTCAATCCCGCCGTAAGCAACACCGTTACCGACGGCGCCGTAGTGCCCCGACTTGTCGAAGAACTGAACATACAGTCAGTTCCGGCCGTCTATGCCGACGGCAAGCTTCTTAGCGTGGGACGTTCGTCGCTCGGCGACCTGCTTGAGAAACTCGAAGCCATCTACGGATCATCGCCACAGCCCCAATCAGAGCCTGTAATGCACGAATATGATGTGGCTGTGCTCGGCGGAGGCCCCGCCGGAGCAGCCGCAGCCATCTACTGTGCCCGCAAAGGCCTCTCCACAGCCGTTGTAGCCGGCAGCATCGGAGGCCAGGTGCGCGAGACCATGGGCATCGAAAACCTGATCTCCGTGCCCGAGACAACCGGCCCGAAACTGGCCGCCGACATCAGAGAGCACCTTGGCAAATATCCCATTGATGTTTTCGACAACCGCACTGTCGACACAGCCGTTATCGACACAGCCGTCAAGAAACTGACCTGCGCCGGCGAGACCTTCACGGCACGCGCGCTCATCATAGCCACCGGAGCCGGATGGCGACGCCTGTCGGTGCCCGGCGAAAACGAGCACATTGGCCACGGAGTGGCGTTCTGCACCCATTGCGACGGCCCGTTCTATGCCGGCAAGCGCGTGGCTGTGGTCGGAGGGGGCAATTCCGGCATCGAGGCGGCCATAGATATGGCCGGAATGTGCCCGCATGTAGATGTGTTCGAGTTCATGGACACCCTGAAAGCCGACGGTGTGCTTCAGCAGAAAGCTGCGTCGATGCCCAACATCGACCTGCACGTCTCATCGCAGGTAACCGAGATTATAGGCGACGGGAAAAACGTGTCGGGCATCAGGGTAACCGACCGGGTGTCGGGCAAAGAGTCGGTTTATCCCGTCTCCGGAGTGTTCATTCAGATAGGTCTCGTGCCGGCAAGCTCGCTTTTCAAGACCTCGCTCCCTCTCGAACGGAGCGGCGAGATAATTGTCGACGAGCGCTGCCGCACCTCGGTAAAAGGTGTATATGCCGCAGGCGATGTCACCAACGTGCCCTACAAGCAGATTGTCGTGGCCATGGGCGAAGGAGCCAAAGCAGCCCTCTCAGCCTTCGACGACTTTATGCGCGGAGAGCTGTGACAGATCGGGCATGGCAGCGATGAAATCGCGGATAACCTGCGGATAATGTTCATACTCAAGCTGATGCACCTTCGCCTCGACCGAGGCGGGGGTGTCGTCGCATGTCACCCCGGCCGACGCCTGAAACAGAACACGGCCGCCGTCACACTGCTCGCTTACCAGATGAACCGTGATGCCCGTCTCGCGCTCGCCCGAAGCCACCACAGCCTCATGGACATGACGCCCATACATACCCTTTCCGCCGAATTTAGGCAGCAGCGACGGGTGAATGTTCACAATCCGGTCGCGGTAACAATCTATCAGAAAATCCGGAATCATCAGCAGGAAGCCCGCAAGCACGATAAAGTCGACCGCATGCCGACGCATCACGCCAAGCATAGCCGCAGGGTCTCTGATTTCGTCGGGCGAAAGCACACACACCTCGGTTCCACACTGCCGTGCGCGCTCTGTAACGCCCGCACCGGCCTTGTTGGTCACCACCAGACACACCTCGGCCCCGCATTGGTTGGCGCGGAAATATCTGATTATATTCTCGGCATTGCTTCCGTTGCCTGAGGCAAAAACGGCTATACGCTTCATCGGCTGTTTTGTTTCCATGGCGTGAAATTAGCCATTTCCGCCGAAACTAAAAAATCGGCCCTGTCTTGTTCCATATACTCGACCCGATTTCAGAATTTTAGTATTATCTTTGCACTCCGGTCGGCATTCCACGGCAACAGCCCGGAAGCCACACCGCTCTTAAACCATTGATCATGAACACTCAAATCCCGGTATTGCTGCTCACAGGCTATCTCGGCAGCGGAAAAACCACCCTTCTGAACCGAATTCTCAACAACCGGCGCGGAATGCGTTTCGCCGTTATAGTCAACGACATAGGCGAGATAAACATCGACGCCGAACTGGTAAGGAAAGGGGGCATTGTAGGCGGGGCTGACAATCAAGGCGATCTTGTGGCCCTGCAGAACGGCTGCATCTGCTGCACCCTGCAGACCGATCTTATCGACCAGCTTACACAACTCGCATCCGACGGCCGCTTCGACTACATAGTGCTCGAAGCAAGCGGCATATGCGATCCGGCTCCGATAGCCCAGACCATCTGCTCGATAGCCTCGATGCTTCCGTCCGGCTACACCGGAGCGGTGCCCGTGCTCGACTGCATAGTCACAGTGGTCGACGCCCTCAGAATGAAAAGCGAATTCGGATGCGGCGAGAAACTCGCCGCCACAAAACCGGGCGATGAAGATATCGAGAGCCTTGTGATTCAGCAGATAGAGTTCTGCAACGTTATTCTGCTCAACAAGATCTCGGAGGTAACCCCCGACGAGGGCGCCCGCATAAGCGCCATAATCAGAGCGTTGCAGCCCCAGGCCCGGATAATCGAATGCGATTACGCCGATATCGATCTCGACCTGATTGTAGGCACCGGAATGTTCGACTTCGAGGACGTGGCCACATCGGCCGCCTGGATACGCCATATCGAGCACCGCGGCGAACACACGGATGAGCACCATCACCACCATCATTGTCATGGCGGGAGCCAATGCACATGCGGCCACCACCATCACCACCACCATGAGGGAGAGGCCGGACACTACGGCATCGACACCATGGTCTATTACCGGCGCGCGCCCTTCGACCTGTCGCGCTTCGACCGCTTCATAGCCACACAATGGCCCGAAAACATTATCCGCGCCAAAGGGATACTCTATTTCGCCCACAACCGCGACATGTCATATCTGTTCGAGCAGGCAGGGGTACAGAAAAAACTCACCGAAGCCGGACTGTGGTATGCCACCGCCCCCGAGCATGAGCTGCAGCGGATGATGGCGGCCGACGCCACCCTGCGCATGGACTGGGACGAAACCTACGGCGACCGCATGATAAAACTTGTTTTCATAGGCCGTGATCTCGACCGCGATGCCCTTGCCAAATCGCTCGACAACTGCCTTTCGAAATTCTGACGTCAATATTCCGAGAACAGAGTGGGCTTGATCACAATGCCCACCCTAAGCTGCGAGTGATATTCCTTATAGGCCAGAAGCCCCTCGCCGTAGCCGTTGTAATATTGGGCGAAAAGATACTGGTTGGTCTTTGTCGAGAAACGGTAGGCGGCCTCGACCGTGAAATTGTAATTGAAGTTCCACCCCGACCTTTTGACCAGATTGATTCCTATCGAAAGCTTGCGGTCAGACGTCTGAAACGACCACCCCACCTGATATATGCCGCAATATTTCAGAATATCCTTGTTGTTCACCCCGTCGATGATGGGAATCCAGAATTTGCCGTAGACAATGAAATTCGGGTCGACCATCACACTGCCGCCGAGAGTAATACGCTCCCATGAGCGTGACTCCAGACCGTCGCGGCCATTGCTCTCATGCTCAAGCTGAAGATTCAGCTTTCCGATAAACCGGTCTTTTATAAATATCGGCTTGGCCAGACCCACACCGGGATTGAAGTTCAGGTCGGTCATCGGCATGGAGTTCTGCAACACATTCCAGAACACCTTCTGGGTGTAATAGAGATACAGATATGTGCCCCACGGAAGGGTGCTTTTGGTAAGCTTCTGGGCAATAGAGATCTGGAACTTTACATTAGTGTTGGCCGTGGTGGGCTTCGGCCCCACCGGAGGGCCGAAGATAAAATAATTGTCGCGGTATATGCCGAAATAATAATGCGTGTCGGCAAAAGCGCGTTTCAGCGAGTCGACGTTCACAGTCTCGTCCTCGATAGGTATGATCTGGGCCTTGGCCGGCAGACATGCCCCGGCCATACAGCATATGAGAGTCAGAAGAAAAAAGCGCATTCGCGTCATAAAAGTCAGATCTTGTTTATACAGTCTGCAAATTTACATATTTTCAGGCTAACTGCCGCTGCGGTTGCCCGGTTACCCTCCTTTCCGGAAACAAAAAGATAAAAGAGAACATAACTAACCGTCGAAATTCGTAACTTTGCGAAAATCCACAACCGCAATCCGCGTCATGACAAAATCAATTCACAGCCTACTCCTTACGCTGCTCGCCATGTTTGCCGTGTCGTGCGGCACCGACAACGAATTCCGCGTGAACGGGCGCATCGACGGCTTCGGCACAGGCAACCTGCGCCTGGTCTATTATAACGGCGAAGGGGTGCAGTCGCTTGCCGCCACAGCCATCGACGGGCGCTTCACCGTTACCGGCCGCCTCGACAAAGAAGCCCTGCTGCGTGTCTACACCAACAATGGCCATGTTGCCGGAAGGCTCATCGTAGCCCCGGGGCAGACAATCGAAGCCGTCTACAACATAACCGACCCGGCGAAAGTGGAGCTTGACGGCAACGACAACTCCAAACGGCTTGCGAAATTCATCAGAGAAAACGCCGACGCAATCCGGTCGGGCGATGCGGCAACCCTCAACACCGCAGTCGAAAGCTACGTCAGAGCCAACCCTAAACGGGCTGTGTCGGGAGCGTTGCTGGCCGATTACTACGACCCACAGACCAATCCGGCCCTCGCTCTCGAGCTGATCAA
>CAMWTV010000039.1 GCA_947177215.1 uncultured Muribaculaceae bacterium | reverse complement strand
CAGCAGCAGAGCGAGAATCAGCGTCAGCGCAATGAGCTTGAAGCCGTGCGCCAGCGCCTTAATGCCGAAGAGTCGGTTATCGAAAGCCGTAAAGAGGAACTCGACAGGCTGAAACGTTCGGCCCAGGACACTTTGGAGCATATCAGCGGACTGTCGTCGGAGGAGGCTAAGGAAAAACTTATCGAGTCGCTGAAAGATGAAGCGAAGACCGCCGCCGCCCAGTATATCAACGAGATCATGGACGAGGCCAAGATGACAGCCAACAAGGAGGCCAAGCGCATAGTTGTGCAGACAATTCAGCGTGTGGCCACCGAAGCCGCCATCGAGAACTCGGTGACGGTGTTCCACATCGACTCGGATGAGATAAAGGGCCGGATTATCGGGCGCGAAGGGCGTAATATCCGCGCTCTCGAGGCTGCGACCGGTATAGAGATAATTGTTGACGACACCCCTGAGGCTATCGTGCTGTCGGGATTTGACCCTGTGCGCCGTGAGATAGCGCGTCTGGCTCTCCACCAGCTGGTTGCCGACGGCCGCATCCACCCCGCCCGCATCGAAGAGGTTGTGAACAAGGTGCGCAAACAGATCGAGGAAGAGATTGTGGAGACGGGAAAACGCACCGCCATCGATCTTGGAATACATGGACTGCATCCAGACCTGATCCGCATGATAGGCAAGATGAAATATCGTTCAAGCTATGGCCAGAACCTTCTTCAGCATGCCCGTGAAACGGCCAACCTCTGCGCTATCATGGCGTCGGAGCTCGGACTCAATCCGAAAAAAGCGCGTCGTGCCGGTCTGCTCCACGATATAGGCAAAGTGCCCGATGAGGAGCCGGAACTGCCGCACGCTCTGCTTGGCATGAAAATTGCCGAGCGCTGCAAGGAGAAGCCTGAGATATGCAATGCCATCGGCGCCCACCATGACGAGATTGAACAGACCACGCTGCTGGCTCCGATCGTGCAGGTGTGTGACGCAATCTCGGGAGCACGCCCCGGAGCACGCCGTGAAATTGTCGAGGCCTACATCAAGCGCCTCAACGACCTTGAGCAGCTTGCTCTATCCTATCCCGGCGTGGTCAAGACCTATGCCATCCAGGCCGGCCGCGAGCTGCGTGTGATTGTCGGAGCCGACAAGATCGACGATGCCGAGACCGAGAGCCTGTCGAACGAGATTGCCAAGCGTATTCAGGATGAGATGACATATCCGGGTCAGGTCAAGATAACCGTTATCCGTGAGACCCGTGCAGTAAGCTTCGCCAAATAAGCGCGCCGTTGTGTATCTTGATTTTTGTTGACCAATTCAGTTTTCAATGTCACAGAAAGATAATAAAAACGACGGCTGCTGCGGAAGCGGATGCGAAACATGCCCCCGTAAGAGCGAAGGAGGCTGCCCCAAAGGGCCGGGCGAGGAGAAATCCTGTGCCGAGGCCGTGAAAAGAGGCTGTTGCTGTGGCTCGGACGGATGTCGTGAAGTGCGTGTCAAGCTCCATAGCTTCAATTATCTTGACGATGTGCCCGGCGGTTATGCCGACGACAATATGGTCGAGGTGCAGTTTAAGAACACCCGCAAGGGGTTTTATCTCAACTCGGCCAATATTCCCCTTGAGGTGGGCGATATGGTGGCTGTTGAGGCAGCGCCGGGGCATGATATTGGGATGGTGTCGCTGACAGGCGCTCTGGTGCGTCTGCAGATGCGCAAGGCTAACATCAAGCCTGACACGGAGCGGCAGCGTGTGTTCCGAAAGGCGAAACCGTCGGATCTGGAGCGTTATGAACAGGCCAAAGCCCGTGAAAACGACACTATGATCCGTGCCCGCAAAATAGCATCGAGCCTTCAGCTGAACATGAAGATAGGCGATGTGGAGTATCAGGGCGACGGAAACAAGGCTATTTTTTATTATATAGCCGACGAACGTGTTGATTTCCGACAGCTTATCAAGGTGCTTGCCGAAACATTCAAGGTGCGTATCGAGATGAAGCAGATCGGGGCGCGCCAGGAGGCAGGACGCATCGGAGGCATAGGCCCTTGTGGCCGCCCGCTTTGCTGCACCACGTGGATGACCAATTTTGTGAGTGTGTCAACCGGCGCCGCCAGATTTCAGGACATATCGCTGAATCCGCAGAAGCTGGCCGGCCAGTGCGCCAAGCTGAAATGCTGCCTTAATTTCGAGGTCGACTCATATGTAGAGGCTTCGAGAAAGCTTCCGGGCAAAGAGATAAGGCTTGAAACCGCCGATGCCACCTACTTCTATTTCAAAGCAGATATTTTCAAAGGCGAAATCACTTATTCGACCGACAAGAATGTGCCTGCCAATCTGGTGACTCTCACGGCTGCGAGGGCATGGGAGGTTATCGCGATGAACAAGAACGGCGAGAAACCTCTGGCCCTGAAAACCGACAATGAGGAGGAAAAACCGAAATCGGCCTATGCCGACATTCTCGGACAGGATTCGCTGACCCGTTTCGACAACAAGAAGAAAAAGAAACGGCGTAAGGATGACGGCGGTAAGAAACAGGTGCAGGGAGGTGGCGCGTCGCGTCAGAATGGCCAGGGTGGCGGCGATCAGGGAAACCGCGAACGCCAGCGCCGCGACAAAGGTGGCCGCCCCGAAGGGAACGGGCGTCGTCAGGGTGAAAATGCCCAGCAACGCAACAACCGTAACCGGAACCGTCAGCAGCGCCAGTCGGAAGGCGACAATTCTGCCGCGACTGAAAACAATGGTGGAGAGAAACGCCAGCCGCGCCGTGCGGAGACACAGCATAAAAACGTTGACGGCGAGCAGAATGCGTGATGAAACGGATATTGCCTGCAATAGGACTTGGAGCGTGGTTTCTGGCAAGGAGTCTGGCTTCTTGCACAGGGCCCGGCAATGATTACAGCGAATATCGCCGGCTTCCCGAGGGGGGCTGGCGATATTCCGACACGCTTTGTTTCAATCCGGTTCATTCCGATTCGCTGTGTGCGGGAAATCTGGTTGTGGCGTTCAGTCATGACGATAGTTATCCCTACAGCGACTTGTGGCTGGAGGTTTTGTCGGAAGAGGTGGAGGTTTCGGGGGGCGGCATCATGCCGAGGCGCGACACTCTGCACCTGCGTCTGGCCGACCGCTACGTCATCTGGGCGGGCCACGGTTTAGGGCCTACATATCAGTTTGCCGATACATTGCCTCTCAGAATTCATGAAAGTGGTTCGGCTGTCAGGATAAAACATATAATGAGGGTCGACACTCTGGCGGGAATCAACCAAGTAGGGCTGTTTTTTGTTCCTTTCTGAAAGATTTTTTATTATGAATCAATTACTTCTCCTATCTCCGGAAGAGGCTGCGCTCAGGCGTGGCAACTTACAGTCGCTTATGAGGGCAAAAGGGCTTGACGCCATGCTTGTGTGCGACAATGCCAATCTGTTTTATCTTTCAGGCCGCGTGTTTGCTGGTTACGCTTATATCCCTGCCGAGGGTGATGCCGTGTGGCTTGTGCGCAGACCTGTAGAATTGACGGGCAGCAATGTGTGTTATATCCATAAGCCCGAAAACATTCCCGATGTTCTTTTGTCGCAGGGATTGGCGGCGCCGGATGTGCTGGGTCTTGAATTCGACATAGCGTCATATTCTATGGTAACCCGTCTGATGGGGGTGTTTGACGGAAGCCGTTTCGAGAATGCCAATGGCATTCTGCGTGCCGCGCGCTCGGTGAAGACTGCGGTGGAGCTTTCGATGCTGCGTGAGTCAGGTGTGAAGCATGTGGAGGTTTACCGCCATATACCGGCTCTTTATGAACCGGGGATGACTGACCATGAGCTTCAGGTGGGGATAGAACGGGTGAGCAGGATTGAGGGGTGTCTGGGTGTTTTCCGCATTTCCGGACAGTCGATGGAGCTGTTTATGGGAAGTGTGCTTACCGGAAAAAACGCCGACGAGCCCACGCCATATGATTTCGCTATGGGTGGTGCCGGACTCAGCCCGACCCTTCCGGTGGGGGCATGCGGCGAGGAGATAAAGGAACACTCGACCGTAATGGTTGATATGAGCGGCAATTTTACCGGCTATATGACCGATATGACGAGGGTGTTTTCGGTCGGCGAGATTTCAGACGAGGCCCGCAAGGCCCATCAGTGCTCGATAGAGATATGCCGTATGTTTGAGAAAGAGGCACTTCCCGGAGTGGAGGCCAGCACTCTTTACCGTATGGCCGAGGATATTGTGGCCGAGCGCGGACTGGAACGCTATTTCATGGGTCACCGCCAGCATGCGTCGTTTATCGGACACGGCATAGGCATCGAGGTGAATGAGCTTCCGGTGATAGCTCCGCGGAGCCGGGCTGTGCTTGAGGTGGGAAATGTGATTGCTCTGGAGCCGAAATTCGTTATACCCGGAACCGGGGCTGTGGGCATAGAGAATACCTATCATATAACCGCCGATGGGCCCGAGTGTCTGACTCCCGCCCCGGAGGAGATTATCAGTCTGGTATAGGAATGGGGCGTGTGGCCCGACGCGAATCTTGCCGTTGTTGAAGGGCCGGCTGAACTAACGCTCTCCGATAGTATGAATAATTTCAACGACTTGCTGATTTATGACAGAATTCGACAGTCAGACAGGACAGGTTCATGAGGAGCTTGCCGCCAGGATTGACAAACCGGTTTTCCATCTTGTGGGTGAGGCTGCCGACGCTCTTGGCCGCGAATGCTATGTTGTGGGAGGCTATGTGCGCGATCTCATGCTTGGCCGGGCTTCGAAAGATATAGATTTCGTTACGGTAGGCAGCGGCATCGAGGTTGCCCGCGAGGTTGCCGCCAAGCTGAAGAGAAGCCATCTGAGCGTGTTCCGCAATTTCGGTACGGCTCAGGTGAAGAACCGTGACTATGAGCTTGAGTTTGTCGGGGCGCGTAAGGAATCGTATCACCGCGAGAGCCGCAATCCGATAGTAGAGGACGGCACTCTGCACGACGATATATCGCGGCGCGATTTCACTGTCAATGCCATGGCATTGTGTGTGAACAAAGACCGTTTCGGGGTGTTGGTCGACATGTATGGCGGTGAGGAAGATCTGCGTAACAGGCTGATCCGCACTCCGCTTGACCCGGACATAACGTTCAGCGACGACCCTTTGCGCATGATGAGGGCTATAAGATTTGCCACTCAGCTTAATTTTGAGATAGTGCCCGAAACGTTCGAGGCCATCAGGCGCAATGCTCCGCGAATCTCGATTATCTCGCGCGAACGCATTATGGACGAGCTGATGAAGATAATGCGTTCGGAAAAGCCTTCGACGGGGTGGATTCTGCTGCTGCGCACCGGTCTGCTGAAGCTTATCTTCCCTGAGCTGTATGCACTCCGCGGCGTAGATCAGGTGCACGGAGTGGGGCATAAGGACAATTTCTATCACACGCTTTCGGTGCTTGATAACGTGGCGGCCAATTCAGATAATGTCTGGCTGCGGTGGAGCGCTCTGCTTCATGATATAGGCAAACCTGCCACCAAGCGGTGGGACGAGAAGGCGGGGTGGACTTTCTACGGTCACAATGTGGTGGGAGCCAAAATGGTGCCGCGTATTTTCAGGAAGATGAAGTTTCCGCTTAACGACAAGATGAAATATGTGCAGAAGCTTGTAGATCTTCACATGCGTCCGATAGCTCTGGTCGAGGAAGAGGTGACTGATTCGGCTGTGCGCAGGCTGCTTTTCGATGCGGGCGATGATGTGGATGACCTGATGCTGCTCTGCTCGGCCGATATCACATCGAAAAACCGCGACAAGGTTGAGCGGTTCAGGCATAATTATGAGCTTGTGAAGCGAAAAATGATTGAGCTTGAGGAGCGTGACCGGATTCGCAATTTCCAGCCTCCCGTTGACGGAACTGAGATTATGTCGACCTTCGCTCTGGGCCAATGCCGTCAGGTAGGGCTTATCAAGGAGCGCATTAAAAATGCGATTCTCGACGGTGAGATCCCGAACGAGCATGATGCAGCACGCAGGCTTATGATTGAGTTTGCCGGAAGTGAACTGGGGCTGGTACCGGTCGAATGATTATCAGTTACCGGCGATTTTAACACAGGGCATCGAACTTTTGACGTTTCAAAACATTTATTATAGAAACACCGCTGCATAAAGTGTCGGGCAGACCGGCTGTGGCGAAATGTTCTGTAATAAAATTTTAACTGAAAATGAAACGTTTCAACTGTAAAATGCCGGCTTTGGCCGTGTGTCTGGCAGCTGCCACGGCCATAGATGGCGTGGCGCAGAGTGCCGGCGAAGAAGTTCTTCTCGAGATGGGGCCGATGGAACTGGTGACAGTAACACCGGAACTCCGCACGATTCTCATCAAGGCGCGTCCGCGCCGTGACGAGACACCAAAATTCGCTCTCCGCACCCGCGATAACAGTTTCGTGCTCTCTATCGGCGGCAAGGTAAACCCGATTATGGGATATGACCTGGGCAATGATCTGTATAATGCGCCTGACGGAGGTATCAGTTTTGTTACCGGCGATATACCGGTGCCAGCCCAGGCCGGTCATAAAAGTGCGTTTTTCATCAATCCGCTAAACGGGTATCTTGATTTTACGGTAGTGGGTTTTGGCGGTACGTCAAACCAGTTGAGCGCCTATTTCAAAATCGGCACAAACGGGGTGAATCATTCGATGGTGCTGAAACGGGCCTATGTGACATGGCGCAATGTGACGGTCGGAGAGAACGAAACGCTGCTTTCCGACGAAGATGCGGTGTCGCCTCCCACCATCGACCCCCAGGGGCCATGCGGAGATGTGTCGACAACTGCCTATCAGGTTGCCTATCGCTCCCCGTCTTATAACGGTTTCAGATTTGCTGCCGGAGTTGAGATGCCGACGTTCTATTCGTCGGAAGGCTATTATCGCGGAAAAGACTACCGTCATGACTTTTATGGAATAAAGGTTACCGATGAGGCAAGTCAGACCATTCCCGATATTCCGGCGTGGATTGAATATGAAGGCTCTGAGAATAATCGTGTAAGGGTTTCAGGAATAATGAGAAATTTCGCTTACCGCGATCTGATCGCATCAAAAACACGCCACCTTATGGGCTGGGGTGTTCAGCTGTCGGGCAATTTCTCGTTCTGGAAGCCTCTTGTGTTTGATTTTCAAGGTGTCTACGGCAAGGGTATAGGCAATTATCTTCAGGATTTGGCGGGGCGTCCGTTGTCGTTCACTCCGGATAACAACGAAGTGGGCAGAATGACCGCCAATCCGATGATGGGGCTGGTTTTCGGAGCGTCGTATAATGTTTCCGACAAGCTGCAGTTCAATGCCGTAGGGTCTTACAGCAGAATCTGGGATGTGGGCGCTTATGCCGATGTAGACGATGCCAACGGAGTGGCCGGTTCGGCCAACTACCGCTATTCGGTTTATGCCGCAGCCAACTGCTTTTACAGTTTCACGCCATATCTCAAGCTTGGCATTGAGTATCTTTACGGGCATCGTGAGACCTATTCCATGGGATGCGCCTCTGACAACCGTATCCAGACACAGATTTCGTTCACATTCTGAGTTGCGCGTGCACAGAAGCCCTGTTGACAACATGGGCTTCTGTGCACACGCTGTTACCGCTGCGGCGAATCACATAATTATGCGAAAACTTTGTGGTATCGTTAAAAAATAGTAATTTTGTTGCTGGTTGCCGTAATGTCGGCTATGGCCGGCTTTCAGCTGCAACCCGCCTAAACTAATTCACACATATATATGCTTGTTTCAGCCACCTTTGCAGGTCGGAGGACTTCTGCCGCAGACAGCGGGATGACAACAATAAGACCCGCAGTCGCCGGATTGTTCCGATGAATTTATGGTAAAGAGGCTTGCATAGCAGATTCTAACAAACTGCACAGACAGGAAGTCAAGACAGATGAACAGAAAAATAAGATACAGTGCCTTATTTAAAGTAATGGCCGTTATTATGCTCGCCGGAGTGCTCGGCTCATGCCGGACTCCCCGCGATGTAACATATTTCAGCAATATAGGAGACGCCGACAGAAGAGCGATCAGTGAGGCAGCCGATCTAAAGGTCAAGCCTGATGACAGGCTTTCGATTGTGGTTGTGTCAAAAGACCCGCAGCTTGCCAGTCTATTCAACCTGCCGATGGTGGCCCAGCGCATAGGACAGCCGGGGGTTACATCGACTCCGCTGACCAGAAGCACCTCGAACGAGGTGGCCTCGTATATGGTAGACCCATCGGGTAATATCGAGTTTCCTGTGCTTGGATCAATCCATATCGGTGGCATGAAACGCGATGAGGTAGCATCGTATATATGCAATGAGCTGGTTGGGAGAGATCTGATAAAGGATCCTGTGGTGATTGTCGATTTCCTTAACAGGGGTGTGTCGGTTCTCGGTGAGGTGGCTTCTCCGGGGCGTATCACCTTCGACCGCGACCGGTTCACGTTGCTTGACGCGCTGTCTCAGGCCGGAGACCTTACAATCAATGGCAAACGCACGGATGTGCTTGTGATGAGGCGTCAGGGCGACGAGCAGATTTCATATCGTGTCGATCTGACCGATGCCGGTTCTCTGGCAAATTCGCCGGTGTATTTCCTTCAGCAAGACGATGTGGTGTATGTGTCGCCCAACGATGTGCGCAAGCGCCAGACAACCGCCAACGGCAATGCGCCGCTTACTCCCTCTTTCTGGATTTCGATAGCATCGCTGCTGACCACTGTGGCTGTGCTTGTGTTCAAATGAGTGGCGTAAGATTCCTGTAGAACAAGACCTGATTTGTAACTCGTTTATTAAACCGATAATGCAAGATTTCGATAACAACGGCGCCGGAGACAACGAAGGTGCTCTGAGTATAACCGACATTCTGTGGATGTGTCTGTCGCGATGGTACTGGTTTGTGATCTCTCTGGTCATATGCTGTGGCCTTGGTGGACTCTATATTCTGCGCAAGGCGCCTGTCTATGAGCGGAGTGCTACACTGCTGATAAAGAATACTGATTCGTCGGCAGCAACCGATGTGAGCCAGGCCATATCCAATATGGGTTTCGCGACGTCGAATTCGGATGTCGATGATGAACTCGCATCGATAAAATCGCCCACAGTGATGATTGAGGTTGTGAAACGACTCGGACTGGAGGTGAGCTACATCGCTACCGGGAAGATGTACCCTGTAACACTCTATGGACGCACTCTTCCGGCCTCGTTCTCTTTTATCGGACTTGGAGAGACCGGAACCGGCGCTCTGCGCGCCACTCTTGACGAAGACGGGTCGCTGACAATCGAACGCTTTACAGGCAAGAAGGGGAAAAAGCTGAAATCAGAACCGATAAGCGGCTATTGGAACAGGCCTGACACTCTTGAAAGCCCGTTGGGCCTGATTGCTGTGACTCCGAATAAAGACTGGAAGGTTGATGTGGAGAATCAGAAATGGCCGATAGTAATGAAGGTAAAGCATGTGTCGGTGGCATCGGCCGCGCGCTCGTTCTCAAAGAAACTGAAAGCGGAAGTGCCCGACGACTATTCGTCGATCATAACGCTCGATATAACAGATACTTCGATTCAGCGTGCTGAAAATATTCTTCAGGGTGTGATAGATGTCTATAACGAAGACTGGGTAAACGACAAGAACCGCCTGTCAGCGGCTACAGAAAACTTTATCCGTGAGCGTCTGGCTGTAATAGAGAATGAACTGGGCGATGTTGACAATGACATCTCTACATATAAGTCGCACAACCTTGTTCCTGATCTGGCTCAGGCTTCGGCTCTTTATTTCAACCAGGCCGCCGAGTCAGACCGTGAGGCCGACGAACTGGCCAGCCGACTCAAGCTTGCCCGCCATATCAGCAGTCTGCTCAATGATCCGGATCATGCAGGCGATGTGCTCCCGGCAAGCACTTCGCTTCAGAACCTCAATATCGAGACGCAGATTTCCAACTATAACACATTGTTGCTTCAGCGCAATTCGCTGGTGGCGAATTCGTCGGAGTCGAACCCGATTGTTGTTGACCTTGACCGTCAGCTGAAAGGGCTGCGCAGCTCGGTTCTCAAGAGTGTGGATACATATATTGAGACACTCAGTTCGGAGGCACGCAGGGCGAGCGACGCGCGTGCGGAAGCAGCCCGGCAACTTGAGGCCAACCCCTCGCAGGCCCGCTATCTGCTGAGTGTGGAGCGCCAGCAGAAGGTTAAGGAGAGCCTGTATCTCTATCTGCTGCAACGCCGTGAGGAGAATGAACTGTCGCAGGCGTTTACGGCCTATAACACTCGCGTTATCACGCCTCCGATGGGCGACGACATTCCGGTGGCTCCTTCAAAGGCCAAAATAATGTTGATAGCGTTTGTGTTAGGTCTTGTAATACCGGGCGGGGCAGTCTATCTGTCGGAGGCTCTCAACACCCGTGTCAGGGGGCGCAAGGATGTTGAATCGCTTACACTGCCGTTTGTCGGTGAGATTCCACTGGGTTATCGCAGACGGCGCGGGATTGCATTGCTGCGGAAGGCCCGTGAAAACGAGCGTGACCGGCGTGTGGTGGTTGTGGAAAAAGGCTCGCACAATGTGATAAACGAAGCGTTCAGGGTGATACGCACCAATCTGGAGCTTATGATGGATTCGGATTCGGTCAAGAACCGTACCATTATGGTCACATCGGCGAATCCGGGTTCAGGGAAAACGTTCATTACCATGAACCTTGCGGTGGCACTTGCCATCAAGAACAAGAAGGTTGTAGTGGTCGATCTTGACTTGCGCAAGGCTTCGCTCAGCGCATTTGCCGGTTCTCCGGCCAAGGGCGTGAGTGCATTCCTTACCGGTCATGCCTCGCTCGACCAGATTATAGTAAGAAACGTGAACCAGACAGAAGGACTTGACATTGTGCCGGTAGGCGCGCTGCCTCCAAATCCGGCCGAGCTCCTCTATTCTCCACGTTTGCGCACTATGCTCGATGAGCTTCGCAATGAATATGATTATGTGCTGCTTGACTGTCCGCCGGTTGAAGTTGTGGCCGATGCCAAAATCATCAATCATCATGCCGACCTGACTCTGTTTGTTGTCAGGGCAGGACTGTTCGAGCGAGATATGTTGCCGCAGGTTGAGCGGTTCTATACCACAGGCCGTTATCACAACATGGCGCTTATCCTCAATGGAACTGAGACAAATTCGTTTGGCCCGCTGCATTCTCCCTACGGCTATGGTTACGGCTATGGCTATGTTTACGGTTCTTCGGGTGAGAAACACAAATAACAGCGATAAGACATAAAAAAGACCGCAATCATAAGCGATTGCGGTCTTTTTTATGTCTTATCAGTCTGGCGCGGGGCTTCAGAATGCCGATGCTTTCAGCGACAGGCCTGTCCGCTCTGAAAGCCCGAAAAGCAGGTTCATGCAATGCACTGCGTTTCCGGCAGAGCCTTTCAGCAGATGGTCGATCACGGCTGTGACATGCAACGACTGAGAGGCGTTGAACGGTTCGGGATTGTTTGACGGATATGAGAGATGGAGCAGGCATTTGTTGGTGTTGGCTACATCGGTAGCCGACGGGCAACGGTCGATCAGATATGTGAAATTGTGGTCATGATAGGCCTCGTTGAAGCGGCGTTCAAGTTCGGACAGAGGCAGCACCGAAGGTGTGTCGACTGTGACGGATATGCCCCTCGGAGTGGCTTCGTCGAGACTTAGACTCAGCGACACGGATGAGGCGAATGTTGGCTGGATCTGACGGAGCAGTCGGGTTATTTCACGTGCCGCATCGTCGGTGTCGGGTCTGTTTTCGATAGGTGCTATCGGATCGAGACGTGTCGATATGGCGATATTGGGCTGCTCGGTCGTTGCTTGTTTTACGGCGCCGGAGAATGCCGATGCTACAGTTGCCGATATGTTTACGGGCCCTTGCAGCAACATGTTTTTTGCAAGAGGGAAGAGTGCAAGCCCTACAGCCATGGCGATGGGAGAGGGGAGTGCTGTGCGTGTGGCGCCACGTACAAGTGCCTTGCGGTTGTGTTCGGGCAATCCGTAGACCATGGAATATGACCCGTCGCGGAATGCGCCGGTGAGATCGATAACCCTTATAGGTTCGTCGGAGCTGTCTTCGAGAAATGATGAGTTCTGTTCCATCCATCGGCGTGCTTCCCACGGTTCGCCACACAGAAACACTGCATTGTGTCCTTTGGCTTCGAGCGTCTGCACAATGCGCATGTCGGTGTCGCCTGTAAGCCCGCGGTGAACGGTGTCGACAGTTCTTCCCGCTGCCTCTTTCGATGCCACTGTGGTCAGCACCACGTCGGGGTGGTTGATAAGGATTCTTATCAGTTCTCCGGCCACGGCCGTGTGGCCGCCCAATATACCTGTCTTTATCATAGATTGTTTCACTTATCTAATGGCAGTAAATTTCTGGCGTAAACTTCCGGCCTGAGGATCTGCCATAGGTAATGCAAATGTAATGATTTTTTGTTATTCGTCAAAGTGTGTCTTGCGGATGTAAGCGCAATATGGAATAAATAGATTCGTTTGGAGCAGCTCAGGTTACGCTTGACTTTTCATAAAGTTCATAAAGTTGCCGGTTAATTTTGACGGGTCGGAAAAAAGAACTACCTTTGCATACTGTAAGCCGCAATTTAATGCGGCGATACAATGGAGTGGTGCTCGAGTGGCTGAAGAGGCACGCCTGGAAAGCGTGTAACCGGCAAAACCGGTTCCCGAGTTCGAATCTCGGTCACTCCGCTCAACTGAAAATCCCGCAAGCAGTGCTGCCTGCGGGATTTTTTGCTATTGAAACAGATGATACCTACGTTATACATAATCGCAGGATGCAATGGAGCCGGAAAAACTACGGCTTCATATTCGGTGTTGCCTGATTTGTTGGAGTGTCGGGAATTTGTCAATGCCGACGAGATTGCAAAAGGTCTTTCTCCTTTCAATCCGGAGTCTGTTGCTATCGAGGCCGGAAAACTGATGCTTCAACGAATAGATTTATTATTGAGTCAAAGAAAGACATTTGCAATAGAGACCACCTTGGCAACCCGTAGCTATTCCTCGCTTGTGAAAAGGGCTCAAAAAAATGGTTATCATGTAGTGCTCCTATTCTTTTG
>CAMWTV010000038.1 GCA_947177215.1 uncultured Muribaculaceae bacterium | reverse complement strand
AATCGCTCGAAAATCCTTCCACCGGTAATATAAAATAATTTTTACGACTTACTTACCGAAAAAATCTCCCTCAGAAACCAACTCATAATCAAATAAATTTGCTGATGAAAAAAGTTATTTTAGCGGCCATTGCGGCCGGAATGAGCCTTGTGGTGTCGGCCCAGAATCCGACAGCACGCCCGAAGGCAATTGTAGAGGAGGGTAACGCCCGATTTACGGTGCTGACTCCCGAGATGATACGCATAGAATACAGCCCAAAGGGGGAATTTGAGAACAATGCCACCTTTGCTGTTATAAACCGCGATATGCCGGTGCCCAAATTCAAAAAAAGCGATGACGGAGAGTTTCTCACCATCAGCACCGACAAGCTCAAACTGAAATACCGCAAGGGATCGAACCCTATGACAGATCCGGCTTCAGCCGACAATCTGACAATCAGCATGGATGTGAACGGCACCCCGACCGAATGGTTTCCGGGAAAGAAAGACCCTCAGAACCTTAAGGGCACATACCGCACTCTTGACGGGAACAACGGCGACAGCCACCGCAAGCTTATGGAAGACGGTATCATATCACGGTCGGGATGGGCAGTGATCGATGAATCGCCTTCGACAGTACGCGCCGACGGAAGCCGCTCTCTGGCGTTCACACATGAGGAGGACGGGATAGACTGGGTGACGAAACGCGCCGACAAAGACGCCCTCGACCTCTATTTCCTTGGCTATGGCCACGACTACAAACGTGCGCTCAAGGATTTCACCCTTATCGCCGGCAAAATTCCCCTGCCGCCTGACTATGTGTTCGGTTACTGGTATAGCAAATATGAGCCTTACACAGCCGACGAGTTCCGCAATATCGTAAAATCGTTAAAACAGAACGATATCAACGCCGATGTGATGATTCTTGACATGGACTGGCACTGGAACGGGAATCAGGAAGATTCAGACGGCCGTGGCGGATGGACAGGATGGAGCTGGAACACCAAGCTGATTCCTGACCCCGACAAACTTCTGAGCGACATCCATGCCAATGACCTCCACATAGCCCTTAACCTCCACCCTGCCGATGGCGTAGATGCACATGAAGACATTTACGCCGCCATGGCAAAGGATCTTGGCAAAGACGCTTCGAAAGGGGAACGGATAGCATGGCAGCTTGAAGACAAGAAATTCGCCAAAGCGTTTTTCAAGAACTTCATCAGGCCGTTTGAAAAACAGGGAGTTGATTTCTGGTGGCTCGACTGGCAGCAGTATCTCACAAGCCCCTTCATCGATGGCCTTGGAGAGACCTTCTGGTGCAACCATGTGTTTTTCAACGAGATGAAAAACAACCGTCCAGACCGCCGTCCGCTGATATTCCACCGGTGGGGAGGCCTCGGCAGCCACCGCTATCAGATCGGATTCTCGGGCGACACATTCATCAACTACCCCACTCTGGCGTTTCTGCCTTACTTCACGGCCACAGCCTCGAATGTGGGCTACGGTTACTGGGGACATGACATCGGTGGCCATCAGTCAGACGGCAAACATGACGTGAACGATCCGGAACTGCTTCTGCGCTGGATTCAGGGAGGAGTGTTCACCCCGATTTTCCGCACCCACGCCACCCGCGGCACCTACATCAACCGCATGATCTGGACATATGACAATTTCAACCAGATGAACGATGCAGTGAAACTCCGCTATGCCATTTTCCCCTATCTCTACACCATGGCCCGCAAGAGCTATGACACAGGTATAGGCATTTGCCGTCCGCTCTACTACGAATATCCCGAGCTGGATGAAGCCTATGCCAACGAAGGGGAATATTTCTTCGGCGACGACATTCTGGTTGCTCCAGTTGTAGAACCTTCGGTAAACGGAATGAGCAGCAAGGAGATATGGTTTCCTGAAGGGAACTGGTGGTCGGTGGCTCACAACAGCCTGATTGCCGGAAACGGAACCAGAAAACTCAACTTCACACTCGACCAGATTCCCTACTTCTATCGCGAAGGTGCCATAATCGTGAAGAATCCTGCCGAGGTAAAAAGCACCACCGAGCGTCCGGACAATCTGATTCTTGACATCGTGGCAGGCAAGAACGGCAAGACAGAGCATTATGAGGATGCCGGCGATTCGAACAATTACGACACCGAATTCACCACAACCGCCATGAGCCAGAACCACAAGGGGAATAAATCGACCTATACGGTGGCGGCAAGGAAAGGTTCGTATGCCGGAATGCCCCAGCAGCGCTCATACACAATGAACCTCTACAACACCTCTGCTCCCGGAAAAGTGAAAATCAACGGCAAAGAGGCCAAGGCAAGTTACGACTCCGCAAAAAAACTGACAGTAGTGTCGGTGCCGTCAACCCCCTGCGACAAAGAGGTGAAGGTTACAGTAGAATATTGATTGCAACTCTGCGATTACTTAATAAGTAAGTGATTATCAGGAGTCCCCGCCGGAACTGTTTCAGGCGGGGACTCTTTTTGTGTCAAGTTTATGTGGCCTGAGCCGATGAAAAACAGCCTGAAAATAGTAACTTTGCAGTGAAAAAGTCAATCCGTGCTGTCTTCCATTGCCGAGAGCCAGGTTCAGGTGCTTTCGGGATATAAATAAACGGTTTCCAGAAAAGGTTCGATTATGAGCGGAGAAAAATCCGTAAGAATAGACATGGTGAGCGGCGGGCTCACCGGGAAAATAATGGCATTCGCCCTGCCGCTTATGGCAAGCGGAATACTGCAACAGTCGTTCAACGCGGTCGATGTTGCGGTTGTAGGGAGATATTGCAGCAGTCAGGCCATGGCTGCCGTAGGGAGCAACGGCCCTATAATAAATATTCTTGTAAATCTGTTTTTAGGGATCTCGGTAGGCGCCAATGTAGTAATTGCCAACTATATCGGACGCAAGAACGAACATGGAATCAGGCGTGCCATAAACACTACCGGATTTGTAGCGCTTGCCAGCGGATTGATTTTAATGCTGATAGGGCTTACACTTGCACGGCCGATACTGGAGATGATGAACACCCCTCATGATGTGATAGAGCTTGCGGCGGTGTATCTGAGGATATATTTTCTGGGGATGCCTTTTATGATGGCCTATAATTTCGGGGCAGCCATAATGAGGAGCATGGGCGACACGAAACGTCCGTTCTACAGTCTGGTAATAGCAGGGGTGGTGAACACAGCCCTGAACCTGACACTTGTAATCGGTCTTGACATGGGTGTGAAAGGTGTGGCTATAGCCACTGTAGCGTCGAATGCAGTCAATGCCGGAATCATATTATGGCTTCTTCGCAGGGAGCAGGAGCCGTTCAGGCTCAGAGTGCGCGACATAAGAGTGGAACATGGCGAACTGGGCAAGATGCTCCGCATAGGGGTGCCGGCCGGGGTGCAGGGTATGGTATTCTCGTTCTCGAATATATTCATCCAGTCGGCCATCAACAGTTTCGGCTCGGCGGCAGTGGCAGGCTCGGCGGCTGCATTGAATTATGAAGTTTATTGCTACTACATAATCAGTTCGTTCTCTCAGGCCGCAGTGGCGTTTGTGAGCCAGAACTATGGCGCAGGCGAGCATGAGCGTTGTAGGAAGGTATTCAGAATCTGTATGTTTCTGGCTGTAGCCATGAGCGTGGCGGCAAATGCCTTGATAGCGTGGCAGGGAAAGGCCTGTGCGCATATTTTCACTAACGATCCGGAGGTAGTGGCGTTTGCAATTGAACGGCTTCATGCGGCATTGCTGTTCCAGTGGATAGCATGCAGCTATGAGATAAGCGGGGCGTGTCTGCGCGGACTCGGTTATTCAATGACACCGACGGTGATAACTGTTTTCGGCACTTGTGTGATCCGTCTGGGCTGGGTCTATTATGTGATGCAGGCGGGAGAGAGTTTCGGGACGCTGCTCGGCATCTATCCGGTGACATGGATGGTTACCGGGGTGGCCATGCTTGCGACTTATTATCTTATCGAGCGAAGGGTGTTTGCAACCGGCAAACGATCGGTTTAGACCATTACAAGGCGCAACACCGAGGCGCACTGCCTTAAACAACCCATCAATCAAAAAACGCAACAAAGTCAACCTCAGAAGGCAGAGATGTGTTATACTTTAAGTCAAATATGTGTAACACTATGGGTGTTATGTCTTATCGACCTGCGCCCTAAAAAACTGAAAACTATGAGTAATGTAAATGACACAATTGCGAAACAGGCAGCCGACATATCGGGTCAGGCAGCAAAAGTGAGTGTTGATGCGGCCAAAGTAGCTGCATCAGAGAAAGCCAAGGCGGTCAAGGATCAGGCTGCCGAAACAATTGCAGCAGCAAAGGATAAAGCCGCCGATGTAGTGGCTCAAGCAAAAGAGAAGGCTTGCTCGGCCGCGCATAACGTTGCCGACAAAGCCGCCGACCTCAAGGATGCCGCCGCCGAGAAAGGATCATCGATTCTCGACAAGGTGAAAGATTTCACAGCCGACGCGCTTGACGCAGGGGCCAAGGCGGCACACAATCTGGCCGACAAGCTGAAAGACTGAGATCATCTCCATCGGGATATGAAACAAGGCCTCGTGTCAAAAAAAAACGGGATTGACACGGGGCCTTGCTATGTTTTATCTTATGCAGCTGTCAGATATGCAGGCTGCACGATGGTGATGAGACAATGGTGTTCAGAGCCATATCGGGGCAAGGTATTTGGCAAGGATATAGCCGCCGAGAATAAGCCATACGTCGAGCGTAAAGGCCAGCACAAAAGGCTTGGCACCTGCTTTCTTGAACTTGTCGATGCTGGTTTCCGCTCCGAGGGCCGCCATGGCCATTGTAAGAAGGAAAGTGTCGATATAGTTTATGGCGTCGACAAAGACCGGAGGAAGAAGGTTGAGCGAGTTGAAACCGATAACGGCAAGGAAGCCCAGAGCGAACCAGGGGATGCTGACTTTGCCTTTCTCGGCAGAAGCCCCTTCGCGTGCGTTTCGGCGTGCCACCCAGAAGCCGAGAATAAGAAGCACCGGAACGAGCAGCATGACGCGAATCATCTTCACTATGATGGAGACGTTGGAGATTTCTGTGCCCATGGCATTGCCCGCCCCTACGGCATGAGCCACCTCATGAAGCGTGGAACCGCAATAAATGCCCATTTCCTGAGGCGAGAGGTCGAGCCAGCCCGAACGATATGCCACAGGATAGAAGAACATGGAGATGGTGCCGAAAATAACAACTGTGGCTACTGCGACAGCGGTCTTATAGGGCTGGGTGCGGATGGTAGACTCCGCGCCGAGCACGGCAGCCGCTCCGCAGATGCCGCTTCCCACCGAGGTGAGAAGCGCGGTGTCGCGATCCATCTTCAGCAGACGGCCAATGAACACACCGCCGATGATGGTGACGGCAACAACAATGGCATCGATAACGATGCCGGCAACACCGACATTAACTATATCCTGAAACGTGAGACGGAAGCCATAGAGAATGATGCCGAGACGCAGAATTTTCTTGGAACAGAACTGAATGCCGGGCACCCATGTCTCGGGCAGGTTGTTGCGCAGCGAATTGGCATAAAGCATGCCCAGAATGATGCCTATGATCATCGGGCTGAATGAAATTTCCTTAAAGAACTGCGCCTCGGCTATGTAAAATGCGGCGCACGCGAACAATGCGATCAGCAATATGCCGTGAAGCATGCTGACACGGGTTTCAGTAAATTTAGGCATAAAATCAAGTTGTTTTGAATGTTTTCAGATAAACGCCTGTTGACAATAAGAAGTTTTAAAACACAGACAATGCCGGAATGCTTGACGCATCCGGCATTGTCAGGTGCGGTTGCGGAATCCGCAGATCAGCAGATCAACGGATCCGGTATGTGTAGTGTTTACTTAACAACAATCTTGCCCGAGATGCGGCCGGCGCGATAGATGTAGACACCGCGGCCGAGGAAATCAAGGCTGATAGAACCGTGGCCTGAAACGGCACGGTCGACAAGGCGGGTTCCAAGAATTGAATAAACTTCAAGACGGGTGGCCGACGAGAGGTTGTAGCTGAGAGAATTGCCGCTTTCGAGACGCACGTAGTCGCCACCTACGGCCACATTATCGAGAGCACCGACCTCAGAGGCAGGTTTTACCATGAAATTGATTGTCAGAGTAACCGTCCGGGCTTCATTTCCCTCTTCATAAACTTTGAGAATGCCGGTGATGTCGCCCTGGGCTGTAACAGCTGGCAGGGGCTGTGTCAGACGGTGAATCTCAAGATGGAGCGGTGTGCCGGCTTCGACATCGTAGGTTGTCTTTACCGGAGCATTCTTGCAACCTCCGCCAGTGCAGTCCTGAACGAAATCGGCATAATCGAGGTTGTCGGAGGTGAGATCGACCACCACTTTGGTGTTGTGGTCAGACTCGACATAGAATCCAGGCTCCCATTTAGCCAGAGAGAGGGCCGGAGTCAACGCCTGAAGCTCATAACCGACCTGTATGGAAGTTTCTCCGACAGGGAGAACCGCTCCATCGTAGGTTACATTAAAGCTGTCGGCATATGCCATTCCGGCACAGGCCAACGCAAGAACAGATGTAAAGATTTTATTCATAAGCGATATTAATTGTTCGTTTCTGATTCACTTTCCTGATCACCGCCATCTGAAACATGGGTCTCGGCGGCCTGAAGAACCCCATTACCATTGTAGGCGAAAGCCACCACCGAAAGCTTCTCCGGATTCCAGACTGCCTTGACGGGGCATGTGTAACTTACAACGGCTGTCTCGTTGCCGACAAGCGAGATGGCCTCGCCATTTATGCCGTTGACAGTGGCGCGCAACACGTGGCTGTGTTCATAATCATCCTTGGCGGTGCCGTCGGGCAGAAGCTGGATGGTCTTGATTCCGCTCTCGGTTATCCACACCTGCAGTTTGACATCATTATCTGCGACTGACCTCAGACCGACGTTGATACCGATGTTCTCAGGTGCCTGTGGATTATCACCGACAAGAGCCGCGTCAAGTGTTATTTCAATCTCGGAGTCACGGCTGATCTCATTGTAGATGAACTTTGACCATTCATCGCGGTCTATTAGACCCGATGTGCGGTTTACCTGACCGATTGGCAATCCCATGCCCGACTTAAAGCCGGCGTTTGAGAGATAGGTTTCCCCTTCGGGAATACGCAACCCCTGATAACCAGTCCATATCGGATCGCCTTCTGCAATCGAGAAGGCATCGCCTCCGGAGTGTATGCCTACCGTTATCAGACGGTCGCCGTACTGGGCTTTGAGCTCGTTTATTATTTCATGAGCTATGGGGCAGTTCACACAAAGCTGTCCGGTAAACTCTTCGAGAAGCACGGTGCGCTTCACCTCAGCGGCAGGCAGCTCCCGGTAACGGTTAGATTCCTGTATGTCGTTGCAGGCTGTAAGCATTGCCACAGTAGAGAGAGCGGCAGCCGAAAGAAGCCTTATGTCAGAGATTTTGATGTTCATTTGCTGAAAAGGTTTAATGTTAGGGTGAGAAAGAGGGGTTGTTTTAAGTTTTAGTTTTCAGCTGTGTTCTGGGGTGATCAAAAGTTGTAGGAATAAGCGAGCTGGAATCCTCTTGAGGCCGGCACATAGCGGCAGACACCGCCTGAGCAGTTGTAGCCGGCACGTGTGCGGCCATAACCGAGCATGAGCCGGTTTCGGCGGTAGTTACCGGTCACGGTGGCCATGTAGTAGTGGATGCCGGTGTCGCCACAGTTCCACTGGTCGCTCACGCTGACCATGAGATATGGCAGGATCGAGAGTTCAAGCAGTCCGTAAGCCCAGTCTTTCTGATCCTGACGTGAGAAAAGATACTGGAACTCACCACGCAGCGTGAGGTTTTTGGAGAGTTTATATTTCGGTTCCAGAACAAGGATGTTTGAGTTGACCATTCCGCCATGCCCCTCGACCACGGTTTTGTTATACCTCTGGTTCATATACATGAAGTTGAGGTGGAAATCTTTGGTGATTTTCTTGTCAAGCTGCAGGTTTATGTCCTGATAGTTGAGTTCACCCATTTTAAAGAATGAGGTGTGCCCGCCGGATGTGCCGTAGAGGGAGTTGTGGAAAAGCTCCTTGTCGGTGGTATGAAGGCCGCGTATGTAGCTGACGTTGAGTTTGAGCTTGGTGCCGTATTTTCCTCCAAGTGCGGTTTTGCGCTTGAAGGTGTAGGCGAAGGCTCCCTGGAAGGCCCACTCGCCGGGAGCCGCCTGAGTGGCGTAGGGGTAAAGGGCCGCGAGAGCGTAGGTGTGCTGGTAGGCGAAGGCCGGCATGTTGTTGAGAAATGCTGAGGTCATTTTCATTGAACGCTGGCTGCGAAAAGCCATGTCTTCGCTTCGCTTCACCTGAAAGAGCGCGCTCCATCCGGTTTTTGAGTAAGCGGCAGAGAGCATAAGGGCATTGCCGTGACGATAGGTGTAATTGTTGTCGAACGACGGATCCTGACCTTTCCAGGCGAACTCGCCGAGGAGGCTGAGACCTCCGCGGTAGAAATGGGTGCGGACATCGAAGGCGCTGACGTTCTGCGGCAGATTAAGCTTGAAGTTCGTGCCTGGCACCATGATGTCGTCCTTATCCTCGTTTTTGAGCACGTATGACGCGCCCAAAGTCCAGATGATGTTGCGGCGCGACAGCGGGGCGATGTATTCGTTGAGATCGAACTCGGCATCGCCGCCGAACACACGCGAACTGGTGCTCCAGTCCCAGAAGCGGCGCTGGATGCCTCCGAGAGCGGTTACGCGCAGCCCTCGCATGGCGTTGACCTTCAGACGGCCTCCGCGAATGGAGTTATCAATGCCGAGGCTCCGCTCTTCGTAGGTGCGAAGAATGAATCCGGAGCCGAACTGCTCGTAGAAATCGCCTGCCGTAAGCTCGAAGCCTTTGTATTTGCCCTTGACATAGATGTTGGGTACGCCCCACCCTTTGAAATCAGGCTCGAAGCCGGGAAGGGGATGCTGGAGATATTCCACGCGCAGCCCGGCGTCGACATACTTGCTGTAAAGCCCGACATCGGCATAGGTGTTGGTAAGCACTTTGTCTTTGTAGGTTTCGGTGCCTATCTCGTAGTCTTTTTCCGGAAAGAGAATGTCAGACTGCACACTGCCGTGAACTGTAACCCCTTTCTGGGCGGAAGCGGCAAGCGACATGACTGCAATGGCAGGGATAAGGATTGATTTTTTCATGAACGCGGTCGCGTTAAAAAAATATAAGGATTCGAAATCAAATCAGGCAGAACGGCCGGAAAGCAAGATTCCCCCCGACACAACTGCCGGAGGAGTTTATTCGGCCTCGAGTTCGCGTATTTTTTCAATGATATGGTTTTCAGAGCCGTCGATGTAGCCACTGCGGCTGTCGGCAATGTTCCCTTTGCCGTCGATAATGAGGACATGGGGAATCATCTGGATTCCGAGGGCGCGAAGCAGATCGCTGTTGGTGTCGAGCAGCACTTCATATTCCCACCCTTCGGCATCGACCAGCGGCTTCACTTTGCTTACGTTCTGAGCCTCGTCGGTTGAGATGGCGATGAGTTTCATGCCGGTTTCTTCCTGCCAGTCGGGATAAACCTCATGAATGGCTTTCAGTTCTCGGTTACAGGGTTTGCACCATGTTGCAAAGAAGCTGATAACAAACGGTTTGCCGTCGTTGCTGAGAGTTGCCGTGTCGACAGTTTTACCATCGATAGTCTTGAGGTTGACAGACGGAAGCTGCGCCGATGCACCGGTTATGGCAAAGACCGCCACAAGCAGCGGCAGAAAGGACTTAAACAGTTTCATAACAGCAGAAAAGTTTTAAGTGACTGTTGAAAATTCAATATATTAATTGATGCAAAGATAACGATAAAATCTGAAAACACATCGCCCGAGAAAAAAATTAAGTATTTATGGCGCTGATTTTAACAGGCTTTTGCAAGGCAGGAGATGCGCAAAAAGTGCATATTTCTTTAATATTCACATCTGCCGAAACGGCAGTTGATATCCATTGCCGAAATAACGTCGTGAATTATAGGAACCGAAAACGGAGCGCCCTGACAGCCGGACAAAATCCATACACTTTTTATGCACGGAAACAAGCGTTAACGGGATTTTAACAACTGAGCATCAAAAAGTTTCATAACGTTCAAGCATGTTAAAAACAAGGCATAAAGTTTGTTTCGGCGACAAAAAACAACTATCTTTGCGCATTCTGCCATACCGGCAGAGAACCGGCCTTGATTTTTACATATATTTCAAGAAGAGTTCAGCGAAATTTATAACATCAACGATTCAACCATCGGGGCTATATACAGCCTCATTTAAACCGATCAGAAAAATTTAATCTTTAACCCATTTTTACCATACGATCTTATGAACCACAAAATTACGTTGGTCACGGCACTGGCGGCGGCAACGCTGACCATATCCGCCCAGTCGAACATGGCACCGGAATTTATCAATCCGTCGCCCGGCTCCAGCATTGTGATCACCAAAATGTCGAACAACGGCAAATGGATGGTTTCTGAAACCGCCGGAGAGCAGGACGGCAATATCCGTCCGGGAGGAGGAGTTCTTATCAACATCGACAACCCCACGATGAAATACACTCTGTCGCACTCAAGCGGGCTTGCCGGAGTGGGTGATGTGACCGATGACGGCTCACTGGTTGTGGGAGAATGCCAGATGAAACCGGCCTATTGGCTCACAGCCACCGGCGAATGGACAACACTGCCTCTGCCGGCAGGTTTCACTACCGGTCGCCTCAACGCAGTGACCCCCGACGGGAAATATGCCGTCGGTATTGTGAACAACGGCAACGAATGGGTGTTTTCGCCTGTTTTATATGACCTGACAACGAAACAGGCTATAGACCTGCCGAACATGCCGAACATCGACATGACCAATCAAGACCAGGGGCAGAACTCACTGGTTGAGATTTCACCCGACGGGCGTTATCTGGTAGGCATGATCTCGCAGAGCTATGTTATGCCTACGGCGCTCTGCACATATGTGTATGACCGCCAGACTTCAACTCACAAATTCATCGGATTCGACGAACCGGCCACAGCCACCGGCAAGTGGAAAGCAAAAGTTGACGGTCTGGTATTTGTTGACGAACCGGCCATGAGCCCCAACGGCGAATGGGTTACCGGTCTTGCCTACATGCTAAAGAACTCGACCGGAGGAGAATTCGGCGAGGAGTATAATGCGGCCTACCGCTACAATGTGCCCAACGATGTGTTTGAGGTCTACGACGGACAGTTCGACCATGATGTGGCGGCTTTCTCGATAACCAACGATGGTGTTGTGCTTGCGGCCACTCCGGCTCAGAACCCTTATTCGTCGATGATTGTGCGCCACGGCAACTACTACTACAATCTCGATCAGATTCTCAAACAGATCTACAACATCGATTTCGAGTCGAAGACAGGCTTCGCTGTTACAGGCAAGCCGGTATGTGTGTCAGACGACGGTCTGACCATAGCCATGATACCCAGCACATCTGACACATATATTCTGCGTCTGAAGGAGTCTCTGAGCAGCTGCTGCGAAAATATCGACATGCTTGGCGACTACACCATCAGCCCCGCATCGGGCAGTGTGTTCTCGCAGCTGCGCAGCGTGACTCTTAATTTCGGGCATCAGGTGCAGCTTGCCGGAAACGCCACCCGCATCACCGTTACAGACAACGCGGGCACTAATGTGAAAGCCCTCAGGGCCACAGTTGACGGCAGCAGAGTGACGATAAGCTTCCAGACGGTCAACATGGCGTCGGGCAGGGAGTACACAATTACCGTTCCGGCAGGCATGTTCAATCTCGCCGGCGACACATCGATAAAGAGCCGCGAGATTAAATTCACATATACCGGACGTTCTGAAGGCGCTGTCAATGTTGTATCGGTATATCCTGCCGACGGACATGCGTTCGCTCGTCTCGACATGTCGACAAACCCTGTGATCGTGACCTTCGACGCTCAGGTTGCCACAGCCGAAAACGCCAAGGGCTATTTCTACCGCGACAGCGAGGGAACAGACGAACTGGTGTGTGAGCTGAATCTGGCTTGCGCCGGCAACCAGATGATGGCCTACCCCACCGCCGGACAGTATCTGTTCAAAGATCTCGGATATAAGGTTGTTATTCCTGCCGGTTCGATAACCGACATCAGCGGAGCCGGCCCCAACGAAGAACTCGTTTACAATTACGTGGGAGCCTATGTGCGCGAAGTGCCTGTCGACGACCGTTACCTTTTCCAGGAAGATTGCTCGTCGACCGACAATTTCCTGTTCTATGAAGGTGACCACCGCACACCGGCCGAAGTGCCCGCAAGCTGGGGCTTCACAGCTGACTCGCATCCGTGGTGGGTTACAAGAGACGAAGACTCGACCGATATGGCGCTGGCATCGCACTCGATGTATATCCCCGCAGGGCAGTCTGACGACTGGGTATCAACACCTCAGCTTTATATCTCAGACGACAAATGTGTGCTCACTTTTGACTCGCAGAGCTATCTTAAAGACAAACAGGATTATCTTAAGGTTTATCTGCTGGCCACCGACGATATCTTCTCGGCGCTTTCGGCCTCGACCGTAGAGCGATTCCGCAAAGAGGGAACGGTTATCTACAACGAGCTCCAGAGCCCCGGAGCGAAAGAAGAGGAACTGGCTGGCGACTGGCGCCACAATGTGGTTTCTCTGGCCGAATTCGCGGGCAAGAATGTGTATATCGCGTTCGTAAACGAGAACAACGACCAGAGCGCCGTGTTCATCGACAACATCGAGGTGATCCACGACACCAAATATGTGCTTTCGTTTGAAAATGCCGAGCGTCTTGTAAACAAAGAGTCGGTGACCATAAAAGGTATTATCGACATCACTTCGGAAATCGAGACATTCTCGACTCTCAGTCTGACCCTTAAGGATGCCGACGGAAAGACCGTAGACACTATTTCAGAAACCGGCCTGAACCTGAAAAAAGGGGATTCCTACAAATTCAGCTTCGCAAAAGACCTGCCTTTGAAATCAGGGACTGAAAACAAATTCACCATTGAGCTCAAACTTGACGATGAGGCAGCCAACATAATGTCGTCGGTTAAGAATCTCACATTCGAGCCTATGCAGAAAGTAGTGCTTGAGGAATTCACCGGTCAGGCATGCCCCAAC
>CAMWTV010000037.1 GCA_947177215.1 uncultured Muribaculaceae bacterium | reverse complement strand
CCACAGGTATGCCGCAGGGCCGAACATCATGCCCATTATGGCTCCGAAAATAGGCCCGAGCCCGGCGATGTTGAGGAATTGTATGAGGAATATTTTCCAAGCGGGCATCGGCACGAAGTCGACTCCGTCGGCTTTTTTCAGGGCCGGCGTGGGTCGGCCGGGATCAATGCCGAATATCTTTTCGACCAGAAGCCCGTAGATGAAATATCCGCCGATGCGCACGGCCAGAGAGATGAGAAAAGATGACATGTGGTTGTTTTATATGGATTACACGTGGTTAAAGATGCTGACTGATGCCCAGGCATATGGCCTTGTGAAGCGGTTATTGCTCGGCGGTTATGACGGCGTTGCGCAGGGTGACAAGCTGTGCCTCGGCCTGTGCTATGCTGCTTTCGGCCTGAAGAATGAGGTCGGCGTTGGCGTGGTTGCCGCGCGAGTATTCGGAACGCATGCCTTCGAGTCTGGCTTTCAGATCGCGGACTTTCGAGGCGGCATCGAGGTATGTTTTCATTGCCTCGCGGGCTTCGGGATGGCGGAAATTTTCGAAGGTGGTGTATATGCCTCGACCGGGGATGAAGATTTCGAACTGGCGTGACTTGTGGTGGCCTGAGCCGGTGTTTATGGCGGCTATGGCCCGGATGAGGGCCTGGCGGTCGGTCGATGGGTTCCATGTGTCGCGGATGGATGAGAGGCGTGCCCGCGATGCGATGTCCGGACTGTCGGGGTCGATGTTTTTGCGCAGTTCGGAGGGGATGAATATGTAGATGGTTACTTTCCCCGGGATGCGGTTGCGGTCGGTTGCCCACCATCCTACGCCTGTGAGCTCGTCGATGGCAAGCATGTAGTCGTCATAGGGTGAGTTGTAGGGCATGCCGAGGTTCTGCGGCTGAAGGAATCCGTCGTCGCCGCGGCGTGAGATGAATATGTCGAGGCCGCCCATGGAGTTCTCGCCGTCGTTGGCGAAATAGAGGGTTATTCCATCGGGCATGAGGAAGGGGTAGTTGGCATCGCCACCTTCTCCGAGCGAGTCGCCAAGGGGTGTTGGTGTTTCCCATGTGTCGCCGTAGAGGGCTGATGATGACAGGAGGCGGAATGAGCCGTTGCTGTCGGGTGCCGCCCATATCATCTGGCGTCCGCTTTCGGGTTCGTAGACCACTGTGGGGTCGGCTGCGGGGAATTGGGCGGGGAGCACGTCGGGCGAGTTCAGCGATCCGCTTTCGGGGCTGAGCCGGTAGTGGCGGAAGAATTCGTCGGCGTCGACAACGAGAGAGTCGATGACCTCGATCTGCTCTACGCGCGCCAGCATGTTTTCGGTGCGGTCGATGCGGTCGTCGATGTCGCCTGACTGGTCGGGAGCGAGAGTCCGTTTGCCTTTTTTGAGAGTCTTGCGGTATGCCTCGACAAGCTCGCGTGCTTCATCGACCTCGTAGTTCAGGTTTGCCATTTCGGCGAGGGCGAGGATGGCTTCGCGGCTTCCGTTTTTGCGTGCGGTCTGATAGGCCTGCTGCGCGGCGGTGTCGTTGCCTGCGGCGAGATACATGTCGCCGAGCATTTTGGGGATGTCGGCGTTTTTGGGTGATTCCTGCGCCAGCTGTACGAGCATGTCAATCGCACCGTCGATGTTGCCGTCTTCGGCGAGAATGCGTGCTTCGTCGGTAGAGGCTGCATGAGCGGCAGGCACCGACATAAGGATGGCTATGGCGCATATAAGGATTGAAATGGTGCGTATCTTCATTATACGGATTTCGTTGAGGGTTAAGCGTTAATGGTTTTATATTCTGACTCCTTTCTGCCCGAGCGGATGGAGAATGCGGTAGGTGAGGTCGAACAGCAGGTCGTGAGGGGCGAGGCGTGAGCCGTTTCCTTTCGAGGCGCAATCGAACCGGCGTATGAGCGATATGATTTCGATGACGTGCCATGGGCCGTAGTTCTGCATTCCGGTCTTTATGTCTTTGAGCTGTGCGGGCCAGCGGAATCCGAGTTCCTGCATCAGTCCGTGGTCGGAACGGTCGGTGGCGTAGTAGGCGGAGAGGAGGTTGGCGAAGTAGTTGAACAGCACGACGGCGATTACCTGCACGGGGTTGTTTTTTGGGTTCGCCCTGAAGTAGGAGAGTATGGTGAGAGCTTTTGCTTCGTCGCGCGAGGCGATGGCGGCGAGAAACTCGAAGTTGTTGTAGTCTTTGGAGATGCCGATGTTGCGCTCCACGGCCTCGGGTGTGACCATGGCCCCTTTGCCGAGGGTTATTGTGAGTTTGCCGACTTCGTTGTAGATGCGCGAGAGGTCGGTGCCCACGAAGTCGGAGAGCATTGTGAGGGCTTTGGGGTCGACCGAGAGGCCTTGTTCGCGGATGAATTCGGCTACAACCGATGAGATGTTGCGATCGGTTACTTTTTTCGACTCGAAGCAGACTCCGCCTGAGGCTTTGAGGGCTTTGAGGAAGTCGGCTCCCCGCGCCTGCTGCCCGCGGCAACATATGCAGAGCACTGTTGTGGGGGCCGGGGCCTGGGCGTAGGCGGCGAGAGCGTTGAGGAAGTTGGCTCCCTGTGTCTGCGCTTCTTTTACGATGACGACCTGTCGGGTGCCGAACATGGGGTAGCGCTTGCATGCGTTCACAACGTCGAGCGGGGAGGAAAGCTCGGGCGCATAGAGTGTGGTGAGGTCGAAATCGCGCTCGCTTTCGGGCACCAGCGCCTCGAATTGCCTGACAAGCGCGTCGATGTAGTATCCTTCCTCACCGTGAAGGAGGTAGATGCCTGAAGGACGCCCTGCGCGGAGATCCCTGCATATCGACATGTATGTTGGTGTTTCGGCCATCACAAAAAGTTTTTGTAAATTTACGGAGATTTTCTCAAATGAGGAAACTAAGATTCTTTAAATTTGTGAACCTGACGTGACTTTTGCCGTTTGTCTGACGGTGATGTTGTGGCCGGTTTGAGGCCGCTGGAAGGCGGTGTTTACTTTTTGATTGATTTTAGTTTGACTGACAATATATTTCCGAAGTTGAATCTGCCTGCCACGCGGTTGCAGCTGAAATGCTGCTCTGACGGGGTGATGCGTGTGTATGACCGTCTGAGGCAGAAGTTTGTGGCGCTTACGCCTGAGGAGTGGGTGAGGCTTCATTTTGTGGCCCATCTGATCGACGGGCTCGGTTTTCCGGAGGGGCTGCTGGCCAATGAGGTGGCTATAAGTCTTAACGGCACATCGCGCAGGTGTGACACGGTTTATTATGCGAAGGAGGGTCTGAGGCCTGTGGCGATAATGGAGTACAAGGCTCCGCATGTGAAGATTACGCAGCGGGTGTTTGACCAGATTTCGCGCTACAATATGGTGCTTCAGGTGCCTTGGCTGTTTGTGAGCAACGGTCTGGAGCATTATTGCTGCCGGGTGGATTATGCTGCCGGGCGGTGTGTTTTTCTGAAGGATCTGCCTCGGTGTGAGGATGTCACGCTTTTGTGAGGCCGGACGGGGAGGATATAAAACAGGCCGTTTGTCGAGATGTTTAATTCTGACACACGGCCTGTTTCTGTTTTTTTATGTCGGCGGATTATTATTCGCCGGGGATGATTGCTTCGCTGGGGCACACTTCAGCGCAGGTGCCGCATTCGATGCATGTATCGGGATCGATAACGTAGATTTCGCCTTCGCTGATAGCCTCTACGGGGCAGTTGGGAAGACAGGTGCCGCAAGCGACACATTTGTCGGTAATTACGTAAGCCATTGTAGTAGTAATTTTATAATTTGTAAGTAATCAGTGTCTTGTTTACAGTCCATGCCCTGTTGGTGATGGATTTGCGGTGCAAATGTAGCTATTTCCTGTCAAACGCAACGCGGCTAAAGGTTTTTTAACACAGGGCCGTCGGGCAGGTTTGACTGAAAAAAGGAAAGGCCGCTAATCAAGATGATCAACGACCTTTGGGTGGATGGTTGGGGGAAGTGGAGTACAGCGGACTCGAACCGCTCACCTCGACACTGCCAGTGTCGCGCTCTAGCCAGATGAGCTAGTACCCCGTATCTGTTTTGCGATGCAAAGTTAAGCGAAAGGTTTGTGACTGCCAAATTTTCGGGTGATTATTTTTGATATTTTTTGATGTGTTCAGGGGGCTGTGGCGCGGAATGATTGAAATTTGGGATTTTTAGGGTGTGAAAAGTTGTGTGGAATTAGTAACTTTGCAGATGAATGCGCAGAGTGCGGCGGTTTGATCCGCAGGCCGGATGTGCATTGACTGCCGCCAAAGGGGGCGTGTGGCTGCCGGATCGGGTGTAGACGGCGGTTGCCGGCCCGGATCTGATGGCGGCGGAGGAGCAGAATAAAAAAAGATACGACATATGAATATACTTGAACTGAGTGAACAGGAGATTGTGCGCCGCCAGTCGATGGAGCAGATGCGTGCGCTTGGTGTTGATCCTTATCCTGCGGCGGAGTTTCCCGTTACAGGCTATACGGATGAGATCAAGGAGAATTTTGTGGATCTGCCAGTCGATGCCGACGGGAATGTGACCGGCGAGTATCGCCATGTGAGTGTGGCGGGCCGTGTGATGGGTCGCCGCATCATGGGTAAGGCGTCGTTTATGGAGCTTCAGGACTCGAAGGGGCGCATCCAGGTGTATGTGAACCGCGACGAGCTTTGTCCGGGCGAGAACAAGGATCTCTATAATGTTGTTTTCAAGAAACTGCTTGACATAGGCGATTTCGTTGGTGTCGAGGGATATGTGTTCCGCACCCAGACCGGGGAGATTTCGATTCATGCCGAGAAGCTGACTGTGCTCAGCAAGGCTTTGCGCCCGCTTCCGATAGTGAAGGTGAAGGATGGAGTGACGTATGACGCGTTTGACGATCCGGAACTCCGTTACCGCCGCCGTTATGTGGATCTGGTTGTAAACGACGGTGTAAAAGATATATTCATCAAGCGCACGAAGGTGTTTAACTCGATGCGCAATTATTTCAACGAGCACGGCTATATGGAGGTGGAGACTCCGATATTGCAGTCGATTCCGGGTGGAGCTGCGGCGCGTCCGTTCATAACCCACCATAATGCTCTTGATATTCCGCTGTATCTCCGTATCGCCGACGAGCTTTATCTGAAGCGTCTGATCGTGGGTGGATTCGAGGGCGTTTATGAGTTCTCGAAGAATTTCCGCAACGAGGGTATGGACAGGACTCACAATCCGGAGTTCACGTGCATGGAGATCTATGTGTCGTATAAGGACTATAACTGGATGATGGATTTCACCGAAAAGATGATCGAGCGGATCTGTATGGAGGTGAACGGCACTACGGATGTGAAGGTTGGCGAGAATGTGATTTCGTTCAAGGCTCCTTTCCGCCGTGTAACCATGCGTGACGCCATTCTGGAGCATACCGGATTTGACATCAACGGCAAGAGCGAGAGCGAGCTTCGCGAGGCTGCTGCCGGAATGGGTATCGAGGTCGACGAGACCATGGGCAAGGGTAAGCTGATCGACGAGATTTTCGGCGAGAAGTGTGAGGGTTCGTATATCCAGCCCACATTCATCATAGATTATCCGATCGAGATGTCGCCTCTGACGAAGCGTCACCGCGAGAATCCGGAACTTACCGAGCGTTTCGAACTGATGGTAAACGGCAAGGAGCTGGCTAACGCCTATTCTGAGCTGAATGACCCGATTGACCAGTATGAACGTTTTGTGGAGCAGATGCGCCTGTCGGAGAAGGGTGATGACGAGGCTATGATCATTGACCACGATTTCATTCGCGCTCTCGAGTATGGTATGCCTCCGACATCGGGTATGGGTATCGGCATGGACCGTCTGGTGATGCTGATGACCGGCCAGACAACAATCCAGGAGGTGTTGCTGTTCCCACAGATGAGGCCTGAGAAGGTTGCGCGCCGCGACAAGGAGGAGGCTTACACGGCCAACGGTGTTCCGGCCGAATGGGTGGCGCCGTTGCAGAAGGCCGGAGTGCTGACAACAGAGGCTCTCGGAGCTGCAACCGCCGGCAAACTTCATCAGGAACTGTGTGGCATAAACAAGAAATATAAGCTCGGATTCAAGAATCCGACAGTCGATGAGGTTGAATCGTGGATAGCGGCGTGTGGCGGAAAGCCTTGCGACGGTGAAGCTTGAATGATATGAGCCTTGGCCCTGACAATGATTCAGAGAGAGGGCACTAACAAAAACAGAAACTGATATGTTATCGAAGGATTTTCCGGGGAAAGTGGCGGTTATGGGGGGCGGCAGCTGGGCTACGGCTCTGGCGAAGCTTCTTCTGCGCAACTGCGAGACGATTCTGTGGTATATGCGCCGCGACGACCGGATAGAGGAGTTCATACGGCTGGGACATAATCCGGCATATCTTACAGATGTGCAGTTTGATGTGCAGCGTATCGAATTCTCGTCGGATATAAATTATGTGGCTTCCGAAGCGGACACCCTGCTGCTTGTGATGCCGTCGCCTTATTTCAAGAGTCATCTGGAGAAACTTACGGTTGACATAAGCGAGAAGTTTGTGGTGTCGGCTGTGAAGGGGATTGTTCCGGGCGAGAACCAGCTGGTTACCGATTACATGCGCGACACGTTTCATGTGTCGGAAGACCGGATGCTTGTTGTGAGCGGGCCTTGTCATGCGGAGGAGGTTGCTCTTGACCGTCCGACTTATCTGACGATAGGGTGCAGGAATCTGGAGGCGGCGAAGCGTTTCGGCCGGTGTATATGCGGATCGAAGAATTGCCATTATATTCCCACTACCGATGTTGACGGAGTTGAATATGCCGGTGTGCTGAAGAATGTCTATGCGATAGCGGCCGGTATAGTGCATGGCATGAAGAAGGGTGACAATTTCCTTGCGATGCTTGTGAGCAACGCCATAAGGGAGATGTCGCATTTTCTGGATGCGGTTGATCCGCGTCCGCGCCATATATGCGACAGCGTTTATCTTGGTGATCTGCTCGTTACGTCGTATTCGCGTTTCAGCCGCAACCACAATTTCGGGTCGATGATAGGCAAAGGCTATTCGGTCAAGGCTGCGATGATGGAGATGGAGCAGACGGCCGAGGGTTACTATGGCGCGAAATGTATTCATGAGATAAACCGCCGCTATGAGGTGGCGATGCCGATAGCCGATGCTGTCTATGACATTCTTTACCGGCGGATGAGGCCGGAAAATGCGCTGACAAAGTTGGCGGAGGCTCTTGACTGACGGATACTTACGGATTTATTGATGATGTGACAGGCCACCGGCTGAGTGAATCGGATGATCGAACTGAGAGACATATGCAAGCGTTATGACAGCCTTGAGGTGCTCAAGGGTGTGAGCCTGAGTGTGGCCAACGGTGAGATCATGAGCATTGTTGGGCCGAGCGGCGCCGGTAAGTCGACGCTGCTGCACATAATGGGCACGCTTGACCGGCCTGACAGCGGCCGTGTTGTCTGGGACGGGCAGGATGTGTCGGCCATGACTGACAAGCGTCTGGCCCGTTTCCGCAATGAAAATGTGGGATTTGTGTTCCAGTTTCATCAGCTGCTGCCTGAGTTCACGCTGACAGAGAATGTTGCGATGCCGGCTCTGATAGGCGGCAAGAGCAGAAGCGAGGCTTTTGCCAGGGCTAAGGAGCTGATCGACTATATGGGTCTTGGCGACCGCGGGGAGCACAAGCCGGGCGAGCTTTCCGGCGGTGAGAGGCAGAGGGGGGCTGTGGCCCGCGCGCTTGTAAACCGGCCTGCGGTGGTGCTTGCCGACGAGCCTTCGGGAAGTCTTGACAGCGCGAACCGCAGGGATCTGCACCGATTGTTTTTTGATCTTCGCCGTGAACTGGGCCAGACGTTTGTGATTGTGACTCACGATGAATCGCTTGCGGCCGACTCTGACCGGATAGTGCATATGGCCGACGGAGAGATTGTTTCGATAACCGACGGAAGGGAGGGCGTGTGAGATGGTGAGTATCAGGAATATCGTGGCCGGGGTGGCAGCTGTGGCTGTGGCGCTTGGATGCGGAGGGTGCTCAGAGGGGGAGAATGAGAACCTGACGGTTGACAGCATTCTATATGATGTGGCCGAACTGGCTGAAAATGATGCCGACGGAACAGTGTTCAAGGTTTACAGACCTGCCGGCGACGAGTGCGCGTTGCTGAGGGCGCCGGGCGGTTCGCTTGGTTCAGACCCGGAGCTTGAAGCGGGCGACTGTGTGTTTCTGGCCTATGAGGCCGATAACGGCGAAGCCTACCGGTCGGGCGATATAAGGGTGCTGAACTGGGGGCCGGTGCTGAACTCGGCCCTTTTGAAGGGGACGCCCGAGAGCCTGGATGGATGGGACAAGGACGCGGTGTGGCTTCAGAGCCTGTGGCGCGCGGGAAACAAGGTGATAATAAGGGCTATGCTCAGTTATGACCAGGAGCCGAGGGTTTTCGCTCTGGTGGCCGACGAAACCACTTTGGGCGATGAGTATCCGGAGGCTTATCTGGTGCATATGCGACGCACGGAGCAGCCTAATTTCAAGCGTCAGTTTTATGCGGCGTTTGATGTTGGCGCTCTATGGAGCTATGAATCGTGCAGGGGACTGAGGATTCATGTCAGGAACTCCAATGTGCCGGAGGCGGGGGTGTTTGTGGTGGAGAAGTATCCGGGCCGGTGAGATGGCGGGCGGATGCAGGGGTAAAGAAACTGTGTTAATTAAACTGAATGTAAATTGAATTAAATCTGAAAATTATGGCAGAAAATAAACAGGAACTCAAGATTGAGCTTACACCCGAGATCGCTTCGGGCCACTATTCGAACCTGGCGGTGATCTCGCACACTCCGGGTGAGTTTTTCATCGATTTCATCAATGTTGCTCCCAACATGCCCCAGGCACGTGTTCAGAGCCGCATCATCATGAATCCGGAAAACGCCAAGAATCTGCTTTTCGCTCTTCGCGACAACCTGCAGAAGTATGAGGCAACTTTCGGCGAGATCGAGCGCAAGACTCCGAAGGGTGGCAACGCCGGCAACAACGGTGGAATTCCCAATCCGTTCCAGGCATAAAAGACCGGCAGACCGCGAGACGTCGCCCGGCATATGCCGGAGCAGAGAAGACTGACAGGCGGTCGGCATTTAATGGACAAACCGACGGGTTCAGGCGGCTGACTCTTCAGGGGGAGGCCGCCGGGGCCTGTTTTTCAGGATGATCGGGGCATGTTAAAACAAGAAATTCATAAACAGACGGAAATGAAATCGCATCAGCTGTGTATCTATAACTCGATGTCGCGTCAGAAGGAGGGGTTCAGGCCTCTTCATGATGGAAAGGTGGGAATGTATGTGTGTGGCCCAACGGTTTACGGTGACGGCCATCTTGGGCATGCGCGCCCGGCAATTACGTTCGATGTTCTTTACAGGTATCTGACGCATCTGGGTTACAGCGTGCGTTATGTGCGCAATATCACTGATGTCGGTCATCTTGAGCATGATGCCGACGAGGGGGAGGACAAGATAGCCAAAAAGGCCCGTCTGGAGCAGCTGGAGCCGATGGAGGTTGTGCAGCATTATCTTAACCGCTATCACGACGCGATGGCGCGTCTGAATGTGCTTCCGCCGTCGATCGAGCCTCATGCGTCGGGCCACATCATAGAGCAGATCGAGTATATAAAGAAGATTCTTGAGGCGGGTTATGCCTATGAGAGCAACGGCTCGGTTTATTTCGATGTGCCCAAATATAACGCAGACCATCATTACGGAAAGCTTTCGGGGCGCGACATTGATGAGCTGCGCAGCGAGACGCGCGCGCTCGACGGTCAGCAGGAGAAGCGTCATCCGGCTGATTTCGCGCTTTGGAAAAAGGCCCAGCCCGAACACATAATGCGCTGGCCCTCGCCGTGGAGCGACGGTTTTCCGGGTTGGCATCTGGAGTGCTCGACAATGGGCGAGAAATATCTCGGGGAAAGGTTTGACATTCATGGCGGAGGGATGGATCTGAAGTTTCCGCACCATGAGTGCGAGATAGCGCAGAGTGTGGCCCACAACGGTCATGAGACGGTGAAATACTGGATGCACAACAACATGATAACCATCAACGGCCAGAAGATGGGGAAATCGCTCGGCAACTTCATAACGCTCGACGAGTTCTTCACCGGAAACCATGAGCTGCTGAAGCAGGCCTACTCGCCGATGACTATCCGTTTCTTTATTCTTCAGGCGCATTACCGCTCGACGGTGGATTTCTCGAACGAGGCGCTGCAGGCGTCGGAGAAGGCTCTCGACAGGATGCTTGAAGGGTGGCGCCGTCTGGCCGATGTGAAGCCGCAGGAGGTGTCGACGATCGCCGCCGATGTCGACGCACTAAAGGCCAAGTGTTATGAGGCGATGGACGATGACCTGAACACCCCGATAACGATAGCGCATCTTTTCGAGGCTGTGACCCTGATAAACAAAGTGCGCGACGGGCATGCCACGGCCACGGCCGATGATGTGGAGAAACTCAGGGAGCTGTTCGACACATTCCTGTTCGGCATTCTCGGCATGAGGGCAGAGGCCGCGGGGATTGACAACGAGAAGGTGCTGGAGCCATATCGCGGAGCTGTGGATCTGCTTCTGGATGTGCGTTCCGAGGCCAAGGCCAAGAAGGACTGGGCAACGAGCGATCTGATACGCGACCGCCTGGCGGCTCTGGGCTTTGCCATCAAGGACACGAAGGATGGCGTTGAATGGAGCGTGAAATGACCTGAGGGGATGGATGTAGAGGGATTTGCCACTCTGGCGCTTGACTCGCTTCCGTTCGAGCCTACCGACCAGCAGATAAAGCTGGTGGCGGCCTTGTCGAGGTTCTGCTCGGTCTACACGCCTTCAGATTCGGTGTTTCTGCTTAACGGTTATGCCGGAACGGGTAAGACATCGGTCATGGGTGCGCTTGTGCGCACCCTCAGGGCTGTGGGGATTCCGACAGTGCTGCTTGCCTCTACAGGGCGGGCAGCGAAGGTTTTCTCGAATTTCACCGGCGAGCCGGCCTATACGATACACCGCAAGATCTATCGTGCGCCGACCGTTGGGCCTGACGGCCGGTTTGTGGCACGGGTAAACCAGAATCCGCATGTCAACACGGTGTTCATAGTCGACGAGGCGTCGATGATAGGCGACGGCGCCGAGGGGGGGATGAGCCTTCTCGAGGATTTGCTGATGTATGTCTACACCGGTGTGAACTGCCGGTTGATTCTTCTGGGAGATACGGCACAGCTGCCTCCGGTGGGTCTGAGCGAGTCGCCGGCAATGAATCCGATGGTTCTGAAGGAGCTGGGGCTGCATGTGACGCGGGCTGTGATGACGCGGACAGTGAGGCAGAAACAGCGGTCGGGGATTCTGTACAACGCCACAATGCTGCGCAGGGCGCTGAAATGTGATCCGCTTCCGGAGCCGGAGCTTACGGTTACGGGATTCGGCGATATGGCGGTTGTGGCTCCGGAAGATCTGGAAGACGCGTTGCAGAGGTCGTTTGCACGTTACGGAGAGGGGGAAACGATTCTGATTACACGCTCAAACCGTAGGGCTGTGGATTTCAATCTGGCCATAAGGCGTGTGATATATGACCGCGAGGAGGTGCTTGTGAGGGGGGAGAGACTGCTTGTGGCCAAGAACAATTATTACTGGACGCGGCGATCGGTGATGGAACAGAACGACGCGGAACCCGACACCGGGGGGCGCCCGATGGAGTTTGTGGCCAACGGTGAGGCTGCGGTGGTGGAGGCAGTGCATGCCGTGGAGGAGAAGTGCGGACTGAGTTTCGCCGATGTCAGGCTTTATTTTCCTGATCATGACCAGCGGCTTGAGGCTAAGATAAACCTTGACGCGCTGACAGCCGAGACGGCCGGGCTCCCAGGCGACAAGCAGCGGCAGCTTGCCGAGGCGGCTCTGAGTGCGGCGGGTCTGAGCGCCGCTTCGTCGGTCACGGCGCAGCGCGACGCCCTGAAGGCTGATCCATACTACAACGCGTTGCAGGTTAAATATGCCTATGCGGTTACTTGCCACAAGGCGCAGGGCGGTCAGTGGGCGTCGGTGTTCATAGATATGGGTTATATACCGCCCGAGGCATACCAGACGGTTGATTTTTACCGCTGGCTCTACACCGCCACCACGCGAGCCACCACAAGGCTGTGGCTTATAAATCCGGCCGTGGCGGTTAAATAAGCAAGAGTTCAACTTAACAAAAAGAGACAGATATGGATTTGTTTGAAAGAATTTCAGAGGATATAAAGAAGGCGATGCTTGCACGCGACAGTCAGCGTCTGGAAGCATTGCGTGGTGTTAAGAAAGAGTTTCTCGAGGCCAAGACCGCCAAGGGTTCTGACGGGAATCTGAGCGATGAGAAGGCTGTGCAGATTCTTGCGAAAATGATTAAGCAGCGTAAGGAGAGCGCCGAGATCTATGTAGGTCAGAACCGTCAGGAACTGGCCGACACCGAGCTTGCGCAGGCTGCCGTGATCGAGGAGTATATGCCCAAACAGCTCTCGGATGAGGAACTCTCGGAGAAGCTTCGCGAGATAATTGCCCGTGTGGGCGCCACCTCGGCCAAAGAGATGGGCAAGGTTATGGGTGTGGCATCGAAGGAACTCGCCGGAAAGGCTGAGGGACGTGCCATCTCGGCTAAAGTTAAGGAACTGTTAGGCTGACTATAGCATCCGCAACCTGCTGATATAAGACAACCCCCTGTGTCAGATGATGGGATTTGACACAGGGGGTTGCCGTGTATTGTCGGTTCAGGCAGGTCAGCGGGCGCGCAGCTGCCAGAAGGCCACCGCCGAGGCTGCGGCAACGTTGAGCGAGTCGACGCAATGGTGCATGGGGATGCGCACAACATAGTCGGCAGAGTCGATTACCGACTGTGGCAGGCCGTCGCCTTCGGTGCCGAGAACAATAGCGAGGCGCTCCTCGGAGAGAAGACGGGGATCGTCGATTGAAACGGAGTCGGGCGACAGGGCCATGGCCGCAGTGCGGAATCCGAGTGCCGACAGGGGTGAGAGGTCGTCGGAGGGGAGCCATGTCCATGGCAGTAGAAATACCGAACCCATCGAGACTCTGACTGCACGGCGGTTCAGTGGGTCGCACGACGATGGTGTCAAGACCACGGCATCGATGCCGAGTGCGGCTGCCGATCGGAAAATGGCACCGATGTTGGTGGTGTCGACCACAGAATGTATCACGGCGATGCGGCGTGCGCCGTGGCAAACCTTTTCAAGAGGCTCAGGCATGGGGCGGCGCATGGCGCAGAGCACACCTCGGGTGAGAGTGTAGCCTGTGAGTGAGGCGAGCAGTTCGCGCGGGCCGGTGTAGACCTCTATGTCCCCCCATAGATCAATAATGGAGGCCGCATCGCCTGTTATGTGGCGCTTCTCACACATCAGCGCCATCGGC
>CAMWTV010000036.1 GCA_947177215.1 uncultured Muribaculaceae bacterium | reverse complement strand
TAACCGTATTCGGGTGCGTTGGTCTTGCGGAACACACCGCGGCCCCCTTCGTTCGATTTTGCAATGTCAGGAGTCTTGACGCTTCCGCCGGCGGTGTTCATATCCCAGATCTCGGGGTTGTGTGCGTTCTCGATACCCTGAGAGAAATCACCGTTGATAATGGCAACATCGCCGTTGGGGCCTGTGAGTTTGAAGTTGTCGAATGCAGTCCACTGATCCCAGTGTTTGCCGGTGTTGGCGATGCCGATCTTCAGGTTGCCGCCTTCGTGGTTGAATGTGAGAGAGTTGAGATATCTGCCTTCGGTGAAGGCTGCGTCTGCTTCTGACAGGCTGTTGGGAGCCTCGTCCGATTTGTCGAACAGGCCTTCAACAACCTGAGTCTTGTTGCCGGCGAAGATATAGGCGTTGTGGTTGGCGCCGTCTTTCATGTTTACTTTGGCGTCGTCGTTACCGGCATAGCGGTAGAAAGCGTTCACTGTCAGGGTGTATTCGCCTGCGGGGAGATTGGCCAGAACCTGGTTGATCTCGAAAGGTGCGTTCCACACTTCACCCACGCCTGCGTCTACTGCGCTCAAAGCGCCGCCCCATCCGGGAATGAAGCCGGGGTTCTTGAGCTCATAGCTCACATTTGTCCATGTGCCTTCGGCCATGGCGGCTGAACCGATAAAAGCGGCTGCGCCGAGCAGCATCACACTGCGTTTGATGTAGTTGTTCATCATGAGAATGTTTGGTAAAAAGGTTAATTATAATTTTGGATTTATTTCATGTTTTTTTGATCTGCCTGAGTGGAGCGCGCCATACTGTTGCCGCGCTCCCCTCGGCAGTCTGATTAAAACTTAATAGCTCGGATTCTGTGACCAGTTGGTGTTGGTGTTGAGGTCGCCGGTCGGAATCGGGAACAGGCGCTTGTTGGGATCTGACATGCAGTTGCGGCCGTTGGCCTGGTCTGATTCCACTTTCCACTTCGCGCAGTTCTCGAATTTGCCGAAGCGGATCAGGTCGTTGCGGCGCCACGGTTCCAGAAGGAACTCGCGTGAACGCTCGTCGAGAAGCAGCTGTTTCCAGTCGCCGTTGGCTTCGGCCGCCACATCGGCGTGCGGGGCCGACGAGCAGTCGCGCACCATGTTTACCAGATTTTCGGTGGTGTGGCCCAGAGTGGGCTGCGCTCCGCGCAGAATGCACTCTGCCTTTGTCAGCAGTATGTCGGCATAGCGGAACACCGGAATGTCGTTCCCCTGCCAGATATAGTCGGCGTGGGTCTCGTCGGAGGCGATGGGGGGATACTTGTTGCAGCGCGCGCCATACATGCACACGTCAAGCTCCTCGCTGCCAACGTCAAACGTCTTGATGTCGCCCCAGGTGAATTCCTTCTTGAAGTCCAGGGGCCCGATGGGATCGCCGCGGAAACGCACATTGTCATAAACCATCACATCCTCGTCGGTGCGGTTGAAATTCGTGTCATACATCTTCTGGGGGCCGACGGCAATGATCTCGTTGCGGTCGTCGCCGGGAAGGTTGAAACGGTCAACACACTCGGGAGTGAGAATAAACACGCCGGCCTTGGTGGTCGAGGGTTTCCAGCCCCAGAGATACGGCTTGCAGTAGGTGTCCTTACGGTAGCCCCAGAAGCGGCCCATCTGATGGGCGCCCCAGTATCCCACTCCGATCTGGTAGGGATCGAACGGAACGGCATAGATGAAGTCTTTGATATGCACACCGTTGTCGGGGAAGAATTTCTGTCTGTAACCCTGGCCCAGTTCGAACGGCCCGTTCTCGATGATGTCGTCGCACCATTTCACACACTCGTCGAGTTTTTCGTTCGGTGTGTCATAGCCTACAGTGGTGATCGGATTGGTGTAGACACCCCAGTTGAGATAGAGCTTGACCAGAAGCGCTTCGGCCATCCAGCGGTTCGGTTTGCCGTAGGTGGAGGCATCGTTGGCATCTGACAGGTCGTCGATAACGGCGAGCAGCTCCGATTCTATGAACTGGGCGATCTCAGCGCGCGGCTTGCGCTCCAGCACCTCGTTCTCGTCATAAATGCGGTTCAGCAGGGGCACATCGCCGTAAAGCTCCATCATCCAGAAATGATAATATGCCCTTATGGCGCGCAAGGGAGCCACAACCGGGTCTGTCCCGTCCGGGCCGCCGTAACTCAGGATTCGCTGGTTGGTGTAGGTGCAGCCCGACATCATGTCGCCCAGCAGGCCCGTAGAGGGGCGGTCGGGGTTGAAGTTGTGTACCGAGGCGGTGTAATAGCGTCCAGACTCGTAATATACACCTCCGAGATTGATTCCCACGGCCTCGTCGCCGCAAAGAAACACACCTTCCCAGAAGTTGCGGCCGAACCATGCCTCGTTGCGATGGTAGTAATAGCAGCCGTTGAACTCACCCTCGGTGGCTATGGGGTTGTTTGGAAACTGTGTAAGTTCAGTTACTATATCCGTGTCCAGGTCAGTGCAGGCAGCCGTGCCGGCAAGCACCCCCGAAAGCATAAGCAGTTTGATATATGATTTCATGATTGTTTAAAGTCTTACCGGTTATTGTCAGAAATTGATTGTCGCTCCTACAAGCACCTGGCGCGTGCGCGGATAGTGGTCGTTGCGCGAGTCATGACCCGGTTCCAGACCGCCCAGGCAGATCTCCGGGTCGCGGCCCGAATATTTGGTGAGGGTGAACGCGTTGTTGCATGACACATAGAGGCGGATGTCGCGCAGCCAGCCGTTGAAACAGTCGCGGAAAGTGTAGCCCAGAGTGGCGGTGGCCAGCTTGAAGTAGCTGCCGTCTTCCAGATAGCGGTCTGACGGCTTGCCGGCATATTTGTCGGTGACAAGCTGGTTCTCGGCTATCGAAGAAAGCACGTTCTTGCCAAGGGTTATCATCTGCGGGTTCTCGTAGAACGCGCGCGGTTCGTTGAAAATCTTCTGGCCGAACACTCCGGTGAAGAACAGGTTCAGATCCCAGTTTTTCCAGGTAATCTTGTTGTCCCATCCCATGGTCAGCCACGGCTGGGCGTTGCCCACGATCACGCGGTCTTTCTCGTCGGGAGTGGTGGTGGTCACGAAGTTGCCGTTCTCGTCGCGCAGACGCTCGCCGGTGGTCTGTTCGTTGGTCTTGTCATAGACATACCATGTCGACTCTCCGGCCTCGTTATATCCGGCCCATTCCCACATGTAGAATGTTCCGATAGGCTGACCCTCGATGATTCGCTGGGTCGTGGTGTTCGATTCGCCGGGAAGCGCCGGATTGTAGCGGTTTATGATGCCTGCGTTGAAGCCTGCCGCCGGATTCGACACGCTTACCACACGGTTGCGGTTGTGCGAGAGGTTGAGCGATGTGCTCCAGTTCCAGTGGCGTCCCTGGATGGGCACTGCGTTGATCGACAGTTCCACGCCGCGGTTCTCCATCTTGCCCACATTGGCTGTAATCCAGTTCACGGGATAGCGTGTTGTCGGCACCGCATAGTCCCAGATCATGTCTTTGGTGGTCTTGTTGTAATATTCGATCGTACCGTTGATGCGTCCGTTGAGGAATGCGAAGTCGATTCCGAGGTTCAGCATCGTTGTGGTTTCCCATTTAAGGTCGGGGTTCACATTACGGGCGGCCTTAAGGCTCTTGTAGCTGTGTTCGTTGCCGTCGGCGTCGACATAAGTGAAACGTTCGCCTGCCGAGTAGTAGAAGCGCGAGGTGTAGATGTCGAATCCCTGTGCGTTACCGCTCTGGCCCCAGCCTGCGCGGATTTTCAGGTCGTCGATCACACCGTTCTCTTTCATGAAACCCTCTTCGGTGACACGCCATGCCAGCGAAGCCGAGGGGAATGTGGCCCACTTGTGGTTGGCGCCGAAGTTCGACGAACCGTCGCGGCGGATAGCGGCCTGCACCATGTAGCGCGAGTCGAACGAGTAGTTGGCGCGACCGTAGAACGAGATCATGCGTGAGGTCTTCAGACCCATGCCGTTCGTGTTGGTGCCCCATACCGGATCTGTGTTCCAGCTGTTGGCCATGCCGATGTTGTTCCACCACAGCGAGTCATCGTAGAAGTTGTAGCCTGTGGCTCCGAAACCGTCGCCGTTTTCATTCTGCTCCCATGAGTAACCCGCCATAAGGCCAAGTTTGTGTTTCTTGCCGAATGTGGCGTCATAGTTGGCGTAGATCTCCATCAGCTTGTTGACATCGGTTGTCGTCTCGCGTTTCGATTCGCCATGCTTGTCGTTTATTTCCGATTTGGTCGAATGATAATCCTTGTAGGCCCAGTTCTGGTTCTGGTAAGAGAGATTGGCGTTGACAAGAAGACCTTCGATGATTTTGAACGAGATCTTGCCTGTTACCTGTATGCGCTTCAGGGTTGCCTGGCTCTGGTCTTCAGAGATAAGCGACATCGGGTTGTAGTTCTGTGTGATCGAGGGGTCGGTGTACCATGATCCGTCCTCATTGCGCACAGGCACCAGAGGCGAATAGTAGTACATGGCATTGTAGACCGATTTGCCGTCGCCGCCACGTTCCACGCCCCATTCGTTGCGCACGTTGCCGTTTACGCCGACAGCGAGTGTCAGACGGTCTTTAAGGGTCTTTGTCTCGACATATCCGCGTGCGGTCAGCAGGTTGTTGCCCACGCGCTTGATTATACCGTCGCGTTCGATATAGTTGACCGATGCCGTGTAGCTTGTGGATTTGCCTCCGCCGGTTATCGACAGGTTGTGGTTGTGGGCGAATCCGGTGCGCATCACCTGTTTGCGCCAGTCGGTGTCGGCTCCCTGGTCGTTCTTGATGTTAAGGCCGTTGTCGGCTGCGAACTGACGCAGTTCCGACGCTGTGAACATGTCGTGGTCGTTGGCAACCTTGTCCCAGGCGGCATAACCGCTGTAAGTTACACGGGCCGGGCCGTCGGCGCCACGTTTGGTGGTCACAATGATAACGCCGTTGGCCGCCTTCGAGCCGTAGATGGCTGTTGCAGAGGCGTCGCGCAACACGTCTATCGATTCGATGTCGCTCGGCGACACCAGGTTGAGGTTCACTCCGGGGATTCCGTCGACAACATAAAGCGGTTCTGTCGAACCGTTGAGGGTCGAGGCGCCGCGCAGAGTCATTGAGTTCACGCCGCCGTTGGGGTCGGAGTTCTGAACCACAACAAGCCCCGGAACCTTGCCCTGGAGCAACTGGCCCGGATCGGTGTAAGAACCCACGTTGAGGTCTTTGGCGTTGACGGTCGAGATCGATCCTGTCACGTCTTTGCGGCGCATTGTGCCGTAGCCCACAACCACCACTTCGTCAAGCAGTGCCGAGTTCTCTTCAAGAACCACATTGAGGGTGCCGGCCTTGGCTTTCTCCTCCTTGGGCTGATAGCCGATATAAGAGAACACGAGGGTTTTCCCCTCTTTCACTGTCACGGTGTAGTTGCCGTCAATGTCGGTGGATGTGCCGTTCGATGTTCCTTTCTCAAGGATTGTGGCACCGGCGAGGGGCTCTCCCTCAGGATCGGTGACAACACCGCTGACCTTGACCTGCGCAAACGATGCGAGGCTGCTGATCAGCAGCATTGACACGGCGACAATGCGCCGTGTCAATGCGCTCATTTTTGTCGTTGTAAAGATGCTCATGGTATAATATGAAGCCATTATTAAGGTGAAAGCTTAAAATGCAGTTGTTTAGGATAATGTGGTTAGATTCAAGCGCAGTTGATTGTTGTTATAGCTTGGCCGTCTGCCCGTCATGATCTTTGCTTTCGATAAAACTCTCAACGGGTTCTCACCCTTGCGGTGTGAGTCGGTGCGGCAAAATTAATACAAGCTTTTTCAAAAAGTGTAAAACAAACACTTAAAAAATATTAATTAGGGTTTGTTAAAAAATGATTAACCCCCATCTCTGGGCCGTAGAACGCCATATGGTTCTAAAAGAATGTTTTAAAACATCGGCAAAAGATGAATTACACAGCCCTTTACAAGGCCTTCGGTTGAATGGCATGATAAGAAGAAGGCCTTGTGTCAGCAACTGACACAAGGCCTTCGGTTATGTAGTGTAATCAGTCTCCGACCGATTATTTCACTTCGGGAGTGCCCGGCTCTACACCCCACTGCTCGCGCGAGAGGCGGAGGTAGTTGTTGTAGCGCCAGCGTGCGTTCGACTTGGCGGCTGCGAAGAGCTCGGCTGCCTCGGCGGGATACTGCTTCAGCACAGAAGCGTAGCGCACCTCACCCTTGAGGAAGTTTTCGAACTCGTCCCAGTTCGGCTCCTTGCTGTCGAGCGAGAAGGGGTTCTTGCCTTCCTCTTCGAGAGCGGGATTGTAGCGCCACAGCTGCCAGTAGCCGCATGCAACCGCACGTGCCTCTTCCTCCTGCGAGTGGCCCATGCCTGCGCGCAGACCGTGGTTGATACAGGGTGAGTAGGCAATGATGATCGACGGGCCGTCGTAAGCTTCAGCCTCACGGATGGCCTTGAGGGTCTGTGCGTTGTCGGCACCCATGGCAACCTGGGCGGCGTAAACGTAGCCGTAGGTGGTGGCGATCAGACCGAGGTCTTTCTTGCGCACACGTTTTCCGGCTGCAGCGAATTTGGCGATAGCGCCGATAGGTGTGGCCTTCGAAGCCTGACCGCCGGTGTTCGAGTAAACCTCGGTGTCGAGCACCAGGATGTTGATGTTCTTGCCTGATGCAAGCACGTGGTCGAGACCGCCGAAGCCGATGTCATAGGCGGCGCCGTCGCCGGCGATGATCCACTGGCTGCGCTTCACGATAAAGTTCTTCAGGTCGAGAATGCCTTTGCAGATGTCGCATCCGCATGCCTCACACAGGGGAACGATGGTTTCGTAAACCTCGCGGGTGGCAACGGCGCTCTCGCGGTTTTCAAGCCATTTGGTAGCCTGGGCCTTGATCTCGTCAGAGCAGTTGGGGCAGCTCTGCGCTTTGGTCATAAGGTCGGTCAGGCGGCTCTGCATCTTCTCGTTGGCGATGGTCATGCCGAGGCCGAACTCAGCGAAATCCTCGAACAGCGAGTTTGCCCATGCCGGGCCGTGGCCGCGGAAGTTGGTGGTATAGGGTGTCGAGGGAACCGAACCTGAGTAGATCGACGAGCAGCCGGTTGCATTGGCCACCATCTCATGGTCGCCGAAGAGCTGCGAGATAAGTTTCACATAGGGGGTCTCGCCGCAGCCCGAGCATGCGCCTGAGAATTCAAACAGCGGAGTTGCGAACTGGCTGTTCTTCACATTGGCGGTGATATCGACCAGATCCTGCTTCGAGGCAACATCGTTGGTGCAGTAGTTCCATTCGTCCTGAACTCCGAGCTGGGTTTCGAGAGGCTTCATTTCCAGAGCCTTCACGCCCTTCTTGCCGGGACATACGTCAACACAGTTGCCGCAGCCGAGACAGTCGAGAACATCCACAGCCTGCATGAAACGCATGCCGGTGAACTGCTTGCCGATGGCGGGGATGGTGGCGTCTTCGCCAAACGGAGCCGCAGCCATTTCGTCGGCATTGAGCACGAACGGACGGATGGCGGCGTGAGGACACACATAGGCGCACTTGTTACACTGGATACAGTTCTCTTCAAGCCATTCGGGAACGAATGCGGCCACTCCGCGCTTTTCATAGGCGGCGGTGCCGTTGTGCCATGTGCCGTCGGCGATATCCTTGAAGTCGGAAACTTTCAGCAGGTCGCCGTCCTGGGCGTTGATCGGGCGCACGATCTTGTTGATGAACTCCGGATCGTTGTTCTGTGCGGCTGCGTCAGCCTCCAGATTCGACCATGCGGGGTCAACATCAAGTTTCTTGTATTCGCCGCCGCGGTCAACGGCCGCGTAGTTCTTGTCAACAACGTCCTGACCCTTCTTGCCGTAGCTCTTCACAATGAACTTCTTCATCTGCTCAACCGCAAGGTCAACCGGAATAACCTCGGTGATGCGGAAGAACGCGCTCTGGAGAATGGTGTTGGTGCGGTTGCCCAGACCGATCTCCTGTGCGATCTTGGTGGCGTTGATGTAGTAAACTGTGATGTTGTGGTCGGCGAAATATTTCTTCACCTTCGCGGGCAGGTTCTTGGCCAGTTCCTCTCCCTCCCAGATGGTGTTGAGCAGGAATGTGCCGTTGTCGCGCAGACCGCGGGTAACATCATACATGTGGAGGTAAGCCTGAACGTGGCAGGCCACGAAGTTGGGGGTGTTCACCAGATAGGTTGAACGGATCGGGGCATCGCCGAAACGGAGGTGTGAGCAGGTGAAGCCGCCCGATTTCTTTGAGTCATAGGCGAAATAGGCCTGGCAGTATTTGCTGGTGTTGTCGCCGATGATCTTGATCGAGTTCTTGTTGGCACCTACAGTTCCGTCAGCGCCGAGACCGTAGAATTTAGCTTCGTATGTGCTCTTGTCGCCGAGCGCCACCTCTTCGGGCAGGGGAAGCGATGTGAAGGTAACATCGTCAACGATACCTACGGTGAAGCGGTCTTTGGGCATGGGGAGGGCGAGGTTCTCGAACACACCGATGATCTGTGCAGGTGTGGTGTCTTTTGAAGCCAGGCCATAACGTCCGCCTACGATGAGGGGGGCGTTCTCCTTGCCGTAGAAGCATTCCTTGACGTCAAGGAACAGGGGCTCGCCGTTGGCGCCCGGTTCTTTTGTGCGGTCGAGCACGGCGATGCGCTTTGCTGTGGCGGGCACGGCAGCGAGGAAATGCTTGGCCGAGAACGGACGGTAGAGGTGAACCGATACCAGACCAACCTTCTCACCCTTTTCAAGCAGCGAGTCGATGGCTTCCTGGGCGGCCTGTGTAACCGAACCCATGGCTATGATCACACGGTCGGCATCGGGAGCGCCGTAATAGTTGAACAGACCGTATTTGCGGCCGGTGAGTTCCGAAATCTTGTTCATGTATTCCTCTACAACAGCGGGAACGTTGTCGTAGGCGGTGTTGCATGCCTCGCGGTGCTGGAAGAAAACGTCGCCGTTTTCAGCCATGCCGCGCGATACAGGAGCCTGGGGAGTGAGACCGCGCTGGCGGAAACGGGCCAGAGCCTCGCGGTCGAGCAGCGGAGCCAGCTGATCCTGCTCCAGCATCTCGATTTTCTGAATCTCGTGAGAGGTGCGGAAACCGTCGAAGAAGTTCACGAAGGGGATCGACGATTTGATTGTGGCGAGATGTGCCACGCCCGACAGATCCATAACTTCCTGCACCGAGCCTTCGCAAAGCATGGCAAAGCCGGTCTGGCGCACTGACATTACGTCCTGGTGGTCGCCGAAGATGCTCAGTGCGTGTGAGGCCAGTGTGCGGGCCGATACATGGAACACGCAGGGAAGCTGTTCGCCTGCGATCTTATACATGTTGGGGATCATCAGCAGCAGACCCTGCGAGGCGGTATAGGTTGTGGTGAGGGCACCTGCCTGAAGCGAGCCGTGAACGGCACCGGCGGCACCGCCTTCCGACTGCATCTCCTGCACGAGCACCGTCTCACCGAAAATGTTCTTTCGTCCGGCGGCAGCCCATTCGTCGACATATTCCGCCATGGTTGATGACGGGGTGATGGGGTAGATGGCTGCTACTTCGCTGAACATATACGAGATATGCGCGGCAGCCTGGTTACCATCACAAGTCAGGAATTTTTTTTCTGTACTCATAAAACAGTTACTAGTAATTATGTTTGGTGTTGTTGTTGGCATTTGATTTTCCAACTGCGAAGTTACTCATTTTTTTCGGGTTGACGCTAAGAGTCAGTTTAAAAACAGTCAAAAAAAGTTGCTATAGGTGTTATGGAGGGTGTCGCCGCTCTGTATTGTCAGGTGTGACGCGGATTGTCAAAGTGATGAGGTAAATTGTGTCGAATGTTAAATATTGTGAAAAGATTGGATGCTTGTGTGAACGAATGTTGATTTTAACTACTTTTGCAAAATCAAATCCATTCGATAAGAATTTGATTGTCCGATAAACTATATATTTATATACCTTAAATAAATTCCATGACAAGAAATCTCTTTATGTTAGGCCTGTGTACCGCAGGTCTGGTCGGATTTGCCGCATGCAGCGACGATGACGATTCAAAATGGGCTGATGTCGACGGAGCAGTCCCCGCTATGGCGCTGGAATCAAATCATCTGCGCACGGAGCAGGGCAGAAGCATCACTGTGAAAGGCGTGCTTACCGACAACGATGGTATTTCGACTGTGACACTGAGCTGTCCCGCGCTCTATCTCGACAAGACTATCGACCTTGTGGCAATCTATGGAGAGCCTCAGAAAAAGTATGAGCTTGACTACACCCACAAGATTCATTCCGACCTTCCTACTCAGGAATATCTCCTTACTGTCACCGTGACCGATATAGGAGGGCGTTCGGTGAAAGAGGTCGTGAAGGTTACCATGGACGGCGATTTTGTGGCTCCGGTCTTCACCGCCCGTCCGTCGGCCGATGTCACAGTGCTTATCAAGCAGGAAACAACGCTTCCGGTGAAATTCACTGTCGAAGACGACAAGGCTCTTGCCTCTGTTACAGTGAAAATTCCCGCTTTCGATATCGAGGAGACCGTTACAGACTTCTCCGACGGACGCACATACGCATATGCCAACAACTTCTCTGTGCCGTCGGAAACGGGCAGCTATGATGTCGAGGTCAAGGCTGTCGACGCAGCCGGACAGGAGGCGTCGTTCATGGCCACTTACAACGTTCAGGAGCTTCCCGACTGGGATCGCATGTGGCTTGCCGATGTCGAGACCTCGGCCGAGCTTAACACCGATGTGTTCGGTGTGCCGATGCTTGTAGACCATGTGGGTGAGTATCAGTACCGTGCCCGCTACTACAACAGCGTGGCCGGAACAGGCATCTGCTTTATCCCGCAGAACACCGACTTCACCCCCATCTGTTTCGGGCCGGACAAAGACAATGCTTCGGTTCTGGGCGATGATCCCGATGCCGTTGACCGCATAGTGCTCGACAAAGCCAATGTCTATTACCTGATCGATTTCAACACGAGCACACGTGAATACACACTGTCGACCTATCCTGTGAGCGAGGCCGTGAGCCCGGTCATGCACATGCACTATGGCCAGAATGACCTCGACACATGGGGAAGCCTCGATTCAGGTGCCGACCCATGGTGGCAGGAGTGGTTCTTCGGGCCTTTCTCGGGCTTCGGCGACGACCGTCCGGTTGACCAGTCGGTGGTGGCGCGCATGGAGCAAGACCGCAACAACCCCAACCTCTTTGTTATCGAGCAGTGGAATCTAAGCGAGGGAGAGATGAATTTCTGTATCCACAACTGGCATCACGACGGCTGGTGGAACTACACCACATGGCGTGTCGACAACCCGGAGGAGTGCAACAAATTTATATATTACGGCAAATATTTCCCCGACAACTCAAATTTCACCGGCAACAAAGACTACTTCGACTTCAAATATGGCGATGTCGCAGGGTTTGATATCTCACGCTGGAACGATGAGAACTATCGCAAGAACTATGTGCCTGACGGATGGGCAAAGCCCACTATAACCGTGCCCGGAACCTATCGTTTTGAGTTCGACGCACATCTTGAGCGCGCCAGGCTGACCCGTGTCTACTAATACTTAAAGCATTCTCACAATGAAAAAGATATTATTGCTATTGATGGCACTGGCTACCGTCGCGGCGGCCTATGCCCAGATCACAGTGAAAGGCACCGTGGTGGCAGCCTCCGACAATGAACCGCTTATCGGGGTCACGGTGCAGGTGGTAGGATCACCCGGAGGTGTGGCCACCGATGTCGATGGAATGTATGCCATAAATGCCGAGATGGGGCAGACCCTCAGGTTCAGTTATGTCGGCATGGAGGCCCAGGAGGTGAAAATCACCTCGTCAACGGTCAATGTGGCCATGAAAGAGAACTCGAATGTGCTCGATGAGGTTGTGGTTGTAGGCTACGGCGTGGTGCGCAAGAGCGATCTCACCAGCTCTATCTCAACCGTGAAAGGTGAGGAGATAACCGAAATGACCACAGGCAACGCCATGGACGCCCTTCAGGGTAAAGTAAACGGCGTGCAGATAACCTCGGGCGGAGGCCCGGGCACACAGCCGCGTGTGGTTATTCGCGGTGTCACGACCGTAAACGGAAGTAATCCGCTTTATGTGGTCGACGGCATGCCTGTGGGCAACGACATCAACTTTCTCAACCCCTCCGATGTCGAGTCGATGGAGGTGCTGAAAGATGCCTCGGCCGCAGCCATCTATGGCACACGCGGTTCGAACGGCGTTATACTCATCACCACAAAAAAAGGCTCTGCCGGAAAAATCAACACCAGTTTCTCGGCCAACGTCGGATTCCAGACAATCACCGATCCTAAGATGGCCGGCGCAGAGGAGTATGAGAAAGTGTTCAAGGCCAGATATACCAACGACGGACGTGTGCCGCAGTGGAACAGCCCCTACAGCGACTATACCGACGACATGGGCACCGACTGGTGGAACACCGTTATCAACAAGACTGCTCTTGTGCAGAACTATCAGCTCGGCATAAGCGGAGGCACGGAAAAATATACCTTCGCCGCGAGTGTGGGTTATTTCCGCAACAACTCGCAGTATGACATGGGCTACTGGGACAAGCTGACCATAAACCTGAACACCGAATATAAGTTCAACAAATATGTTCAGGCCGGTCTGCAGATCGCGCCCCGTTCGGAGTCGTGGGAAGACACCCCCAACCAGTTCGGTTCGGCCATGGCGATGGATCCTACCACACCATGCCTGAAAGCTCCCGAAGACCGCGATGACAATCCGTATAACGACTATGTGCGCTCCTACAACAACCAGGTGTGGAACCCCATGGCGTCGCTTCAGCGTCCCACCCCCAAGAGCCGCAACTACGGTGTGCTTCTTAACCCGTATCTCCAGATCGTTCCGGTCGAGGGGCTTACGCTACGCACCCAGTTCGGTCTCAACGGAGTTGTTACCCGCACCGACAGCTACAATCCGGTGTTCTCGATCGACGCCCTCGAGCAGAACACCGTGAGCGAGGTCACACGTCGTATGTATGAGAATGTCGACTGGAACTGGACTAACACGGCCAATTACATGAAAACCTTCGCCAAAGTCCACAACCTCAATGTAATGGTGGGCTTCACAGCCGAAAAATTCGGATACTGGAACGTGCAGGGCAGCGGTCAGAACATTCCCAATGACTCGGAGACTCTGCGCGAGGTCGACGCCGCCACCTCCGGAATGAAGGCAGCAGGCACAACCACCTCAAATACCCTTGTGTCGTATCTGGGACGTGTGATGTATAATTTCGACCAGCGTTACTATCTCACAGCCAGTGTGCGTGTCGACGGATCGTCGCGTTTCCCCGACGGCAACAAATATGCCACATTCCCCGCTGTGTCGGCTGCATGGCGTCTGAGTGAGGAGCATTTCATGAAAGACCTCGACTGGCTAGACAACCTCAAGATTCGAGTCGGATGGGGCAAGGTGGGCAACC
>CAMWTV010000035.1 GCA_947177215.1 uncultured Muribaculaceae bacterium | reverse complement strand
TTTCTCCACAATCCGCCCTTCGTGCATCACACATATCATGTCGGCATTCCTGATTGTCGACAGCCTGTGGGCAATAACCAGTGTGGTGCGCCCGTCCATAAGCCTGTCAAGCGCCTCCTGCACGAGCTTCTCGCTTTCGGTGTCAAGCGCCGATGTCGCCTCGTCAAGAATAAGAAGCGGCGGATTTTTCAGAATAGCACGGGCAATCGAGATGCGCTGACGCTGGCCACCCGACAAACGGCAGCCACGGTCGCCTATATTGGTGTCATATCCCTCAGGTGTCGCCATGATGAAATCATGCGCGTTTGCCACCTTCGCAGCCCTGATAACGTCCTCCATCGTGGCATTCTCTACTCCAAACGTTATGTTGTTGAAGAACGTATCGTTGAAGAGTATAGCCTCCTGGTTCACATTGCCCATAAACGACCTGAGATCATGAACCCTTAGATCGCGCACATCCACTCCATCTACCTTTATCGCCCCTTTCTGCACGTCATAGAACCTCGGAATCAGATCGGCCATGGTCGATTTGCCCGATCCCGACTGACCAACCAGAGCCACCGTAGCCCCGGCGGGGATGTCGAGACTGACATCATGAATCACCTCATTGTCGCCATAGCTGAACGTAACCCCATCATAGGATATGGCACCTTTCAGATCAGAGATCTCTACGGGGCTGGCAGGATCCTTGATAGGGTTCGAAGCCCCCAGAATCTTGTCGACACGCTCCATCGAGGCCAGACCTTTCTGAATCGAATACATCGCCTTTGAGAGGTCTTTTGCAGGGTTTATCAGACTATAGAAAATCACCATGAAATAGATGAACTGCCCGGCTGTCAATGTTGAATCCCCCCCCAGAATTATCGTACCGCCAAACCAAAGCACTATAGCCACAGCGGCAGTGCCGAGAAATTCGCTCATCGGATGGGCCAGACTCTGGCGCCGTGCAATGCGGTTTGAATATTTGAAATAGAGCTGATTCTCACGGTGAAAACGGTTCTTTACCTTATGCTCGGCATTGAATGCCTTGATGATACGCAGACCGCCGAGACACTCCTCGATGTTCGACATCATAACTCCCCACTGGTTCTGCTGTTCAAGCGACTTGCGTTTGAGCGAACGCCCCACACGCCCCATCACAAGGCCGGCAAGCGGAAGCAGAATCAACACGAATACAGTCAGTTTCCATGAAATGGCAAACATCATGCCGAGATAGACAATGATCGAGATGGGATTCTTGAACATCATATCGAGCGACTGCATGATCGAGTTCTCGATCTCGGCCACGTCGCCGCTCATGCGGGCCATGACATCACCCTTGCGGGCGTTAGTAAAAAACGAGATAGGCAACACAACCATCTTGTCGAACACGAAGTTACGTATATCCCTCACTATGCCGTTACGCATAGGAATGATGAAATATGAACTCAGATATGTGACACCCACCTTCAACCCGGTCATCAGAACAAGCAGAAACGCCAGCAAACCCAGCGTTCGCACCGGGCCGAATATGCCGATGGCCTCCTGTGTTACATAATAGAAATTGTTGATTGCAACATCACCGATGTCTGTAAGGCGGTCAAGATGTTGATACTCATAAACATTCTCGTTCACCTTGAAAAGCATCTCCAGAATGGGGATTATCACCATGAAGGAGAACAGCGTGAGCACTGAGGCAAGGATGTTGCACAGAATGTTGAGAGCTACATATTTCTTGTAGGGAGGCACAAAACGCCTCAGCATCGCGAATAAATCTTTCATCGGTTACAATGTGTTACAGTCTTCCCACCACCGGATGCAAAGTTACTACATTTACACGATATGGCAAAACCTCCCTGTGTCATAGCGCACATCCCCCTGTCACAGCCCGGTCAGGCCATGTCAGGGGGATGTGTTATAGCTATCAGGGGACTGTCAGTCTTTCACCAGCGACATGCCCTTTCTTATCGCTTCCTCGTTGGCGGGTATCAGATGGTGATGACGTTCGGGCAGAGCCTTCTTCAGGCCTCTGACCACAGCTTCAACAGGCACGTCAGGACGCATTTTAAGCAGCGCGCCAAGCAATATCATGTTATAGCTTTTCGCCTGACCCATCTCTATGGTAGCCTCCATGGCATCGACCGGCACCACTGAAATATCCGTACGGGTCGGAGCACGATGAATGCCATATGGATCATAGATCAGAACTCCTCCGGGCTTTACCTTGCTCTCAAACTTGTCGAGACTCTGCTGGTTGAGAATCACAGCGGTGTCGAAGCTGTCAAGCACCGGCGAGCTGATCGGCTCATCGCTGAGAATGACAGTAACATTGGCTGTTCCACCACGCTGTTCAGGCCCGTAAGAGGGCATCCAGGTTACCTCCAGATCGTTTTCCAGAGCGGCATATGCCAGAATTTTGCCCATCGACAGCACACCTTGGCCGCCGAATCCGGCTATGATAATTTCGTCTTTCATCTTCGGTGGTTTTGAGGGTTATTCTGCCGGTTTCTCCACAGTGGTGTCCTTGAGGTCACCGAGCGGATAATGGGCAAACATGTTTTCAGCCATCCATTTGTTCGACTTTTCGGGCGACATCTTCCATCCCGACGAGCAGGTTGCAACAACCTCTACAAACGATGTGCCTTTTTTCGCCCGGGCGTTAAGAAACGCTTTCTTAAGCGCGGCCTTGGCCTTGCGCACCGCGGCTGGCGTGTGAACCGCCTGACGGGTGACATAGCATGTGCCGTCGAGAAGGCTGACCACATTGCCAACCCTCAGCGGAAAACCGTTCAGATCGGCGCGACGGCCGTAGGGTGTGGTCGCGGTCTTTGCTCCCTCGAGCGTGCAGGGCGACATCTGGCCGCCTGTCATGCCGTAAATACCGTTGTTGATCATTATGATCACGATATTTTCGCCGCGCGTGCAGGCGTGGATTGTCTCTGCCGAACCGATCGCGGCAAGGTCGCCGTCGCCCTGATAGGTAAACACCACCTTTTCCGGATGCAGTCTGCTCACCGCTGTAGCCAGTGCCGGAGCACGCCCGTGAGCGGCCTCAACCCAGTCGCAGTCGATATAATTATAGGCAAACACTGCGCATCCTACCGGAGCTATACCGATCGCATCGGCTTCAAGACCGAGCTCATCGATCACCTCGGCCACCAGTTTATGCACAACCCCGTGGCTGCAGCCCGGGCAATAGTGCATCACATTCCCGTCAAGCAGACGCGGACGGGAGTAAACTTTATTTTCAGGCTTGATTATATCTTCGCGTTTCATGCTTTACACTCTGTGGGGTTGATGATATCTTTTTTTAACGCATCGAGCACCTCCTGCGGATTCGGCACAATGCCTCCCATGCGCCCGAAATGCTTCACAGGCACACTGTCGCTGACTGCCATACGGACATCCTCGATCATCTGGCCTGCGTTAAGCTCAACGCAAAGAATGCCTTTCACATTCTTGGCAGCCTCGCGTATGGCTTCGTAGGGGAAGGGCCACAGGGTGATCGGACGGATCAGGCCGATTTTTATACCCTCCTTGCGGGCATCCTCTATAGCCTTAAGGCAGATACGCGCTATCGAACCGAAGGCCACAATGAGATAGTCGGCGTCTTCGGTAAAACGGGCCTCATAACGCACCTCATTTTTCTCGATCTCGGCATATGTGCGCTGGAAACGCTCGTTGTTCTTCTCCATTATAGCCGAATCAAGCTCAAGCGAAGTTACAATGTTGCGCTTGCGCCCGCCTTCACGGCCTCTGACAGCCCACGGACACTGCTGCCTGATCTCTTCGTCGGTGCGGCGCGGACGCTGCGGCGGAAGCACCACCTTCTCCATCATCTGGCCCACGATACCGTCGGCAAGAAGCATGGCCGGAGTGCGGTATTTGAACGCCAGATCAAAACCGAGCCCCACGAAATCCGCCATCTCCTGAACAGTCGACGGAGCCAGAACAATCAGACGATAGTCACCGTGACCGCCACCCTTCGTTGCCTGGAAATAATCGCTCTGCGACGGATGGATGGTGCCCAGGCCCGGACCTCCGCGCATAACATTCACAATCAGTGCCGGAAGCTCGGAAGCGGCGAGATATGAGATACCCTCCTGCATAAGGCTCACGCCGGGCGACGACGAAGATGTCATGACAGCCTTTCCGGTGGCAGCCCCGCCATAAACCATATTGATCGAGGCAACCTCGCTTTCGGCCTGCAACACCACCATTCCGGTGGTTTCCCAAGGCATCATAGCCTCTAATGTCTCAAGCACTTCCGACTGGGGTGTGATGGGATAACCGAAATAACCGTCAGCGCCATAACGGATGGCGGCATGGGCTATAGCCTCGTTACCCTTCATCAGTTTTATTTCATCTTTCATGGGCTATCTTATTTTTCAATCACTTTATAAACTTCGATACACGCGTCAGGACATACCAACGCACACGCCGCACAACCGATGCAGGCTTCCTCGTTCGCCGGATATGCAAAATGATATCCTCTGTCGTTCACCTCCTTCGGCTGAAGGGCAAGCACCCCGCAGGGACACGCAACCACACACAGGTCGCACCCCTTGCAACGCTCTCTTTCAATGGTCACAGCTCCTTGTATTTTTGCCATGTCATTATTGTTTTAGGTTAATGATTTCTGCCATATGTAAGCCGGAGCCTAAGCAATTTATCAGTATCTGCTTTCCCTATTCTCTTCCTTTGGCTTTTAACGAGGCTCCTTGAAACACACACTGTGATCACCTCCGGTAATCACTCCACTGCAAATTTAGCGTTTATTTTCTAATATACAAGCGTTTTCGCGAGATTCTGCTTTAAAACATTTTTTTCACCCTGCAAGCCGGAACAATTCGACACATACGCCCTATTGCATCAGTTACGCCAGAATCCCGGAATAAAAAGCACAAGCACAGTGAAAATTTCCAGACGACCCGTAAGCATCAGCAACGACAATATCCACTTTCCTCCCGCCGGAATCAGTTCGTACGATCCCCCGTAACCGGTTATACCGGCTCCGAGACCTGTATTGCTCACACACGAGAATGCCGAAAAGAAGCTGTCGATAAGAGGCACGCCCCACAATGTGAGCAAAGTTCCGCCGGCCACTATCACCATGACATACAGACACAGAAACGCCAGAACCTTATTGATCAGCTCAGGTGTCATTGTCGAGCCGTTGATGTTGACCGAAAGGATGTGGTTGGGATATACGCAGCGATAAAGCTCGTTACGCGAATTTTTCCATAAAAACAACGCTCTGTCGATTTTGGCACCGCCCGACGTCGATCCGGCGCACGCCCCGAAAAACATCATGAGAAACTCCAGAGCCAGAATAAACACACCCCAGCTCTCGAAGTTGCTTACGGTGTAGCCGGTCGATGTCATGGTCGATACGATCTGGAAAAGCGGATCGATCGTATAAGCCTCGATCGTGTCAGGCACAAGGTGATTGAACGCCAGAGCAAGATCAAACATCACAAACATCGACAGAATAACCGTGAGATATGCCCTGAAGGTATGATTGCGCCACACATCCCTGAAATTACCTGACGATGCTTTGAAAATCAACGCGAAGTTCACACCTCCGATAAACATGAAAACCGTTGTGACTATCTTCACATAAAGCGAGTCCCATGCGCCGATCGACTCCTGACGTGTCGAGAATCCACCTGTCGACATTGTGGAAAACGCATGGCAGATGCCGTCGAAAGTATCCATCGGCCCTATCCAGTAAAGCACTATGAGAACCGCCGTCAGCAACCCGTAGACAAGCCATAGCCGCTTGGCCGTGGAACTCACCCTTGGCCGCAGTTTCTCATGCGTTATCCCCGTGACCTCGGCATTGAACATCTGCATCCCTCCCGCCGAATTAAGCATAGGCACAACAGCCAGAGTGAACAGTATTATCCCCATTCCACCTATCCACTGCATGAGCGAACGCCACATATGGAGAGCGTGCGACAGATCGTCAATCTCCTGCATCACCGAAGCTCCCGTTGTCGTGAATCCCGACATGGCCTCAAAAAAAGCATCTGAAAGCGTAAGCGGAGACCGGCTTATCATGAACGGAATCATCCCGAATGCCGAGAAAAACACCCACACAAGCGCCGTCAGCAAAAAACCTTCCCGTTTTCCCATATCATGCCGCCTGGGCCTTATGCCGAAAGTCATAAGCATGCCGGTGGCAAGCGTCACGCCGAACGAGATGAGAAACGCCTCCAGATCTCCGTCGCCATAAACCAGTGCGGTTGTCAGAGGCACAAGCATGAACAGCGCCTCGATCATGACCAGAAGCCCCATGATCCTAAGCAGCATCAGATAATTGATTCCCGACCGCATAACACACTCAGCTCAGATAAATTACAAAAACAGTTTCTCCACCCTGTGAAGAGAACCCGCCAGACAGAACACCACAACATGATCACCCGCCTGTATCCGTGTACGACCGTCGATAAGCATCCCCTTGCCGTCGCGTATCAGGCCGGCAAGCGTCATGTCGCGGGTAAGCTTGAGATCCATCACCGGCGCGCGGGTAATTTTCGAGTCGGGCCTCACCTCAAGCTCGGCCACCTCGGCATCGGCAAGCGCCATGAACTTCGAGGAGCTCTCGTCAACATCGAGCAGAAGCTGAAAAATCTTGCTTGAGGCAAGAAGCTTCTTGTTAATAACTGTGCCAATGTTAAGAACCTCGGCCTCGGCGATAAACTGAATGTTCTCTACCTCGGCGATAGTCTTGTTGACATGAAACTCTTTGGCCGTAAGACAAGCCAGAATGTTGGTTTCCGAAAAATCGGTCAGCGCGACAAACGCATCCATCGACTCGATGTTCTCCTCGGCAAGCACATCGTTGTTGCGCGCGTCGCCATGTATGATATGCACGTTGCACCCCGAGCATTTCTCCGGCAGGCGGCGGCACACATCCATATTGTCATCGATTATCGTCAGGTCATAGTCGTCAGAGGCCATATGCGCAAGTCTTACAGCTATGCGGCTGCCACCCATTATCATCACTTTACGTATGCGGTAATCCTTCTTGCCGCATATCGACCTGATCTCATCGATATACTCTCGCGTTGTGGTGAAATACAGAATGTCATCCTCAAGAATCTCGTCGTCACCGCGCGGGATAATCGTCTCATGACGCCGTCTTATCGCCGATACGTGATAATTGTGCTGACCGTAGGTAATGTCGCGCAGGCGGCGCCCTATCAGCGAAGCGTTGTCGCGCAGCTTGACCCCCACCACAATAAGCTCTCCGTGGTGAAGCTCAAACCAATGGCGCACCCAAGGACGGCGCAACGCAGTGCATATCTCCTGAGCGGCAAGCATCTCCGGGTAGATCATATGATCCACCCCGTGCGACGCGAAAAACTCCCGGCTGTCACCCCCCAGAAACTCATAGTTGTCTATACGGGCAACGGTTTTCCGGGCACCGAGTTTCTTGGCTATCTCACACGATATCAGATTTGTATTCTCAAACGGAGTCACGGCGATAAACAGATCACACGACGCGACACCCGCATCCTTCAGATCAGAAAACGAAGTGGGCGCACCGACCTTTGTCATGAGGTTGTAGTTGGCGTCGAGCGGAGCAAGCTTTGACACATCTCGGTCAATCAGCACAATATCCTGCTCCTCGCGCGACAGCAGTTTGGCCAGATGGGAACCTACCTCCCCGGCACCGGCAATCACTATTCTCATCTCAAGTCCTGTTGCGCCGAAGCAGGTTCCACATTTACCACCCCTGCCGCCTCCATTATAGCCGAAGCTATGCTATCGGCATCCATGCCACACAAGCTACGCAGCTGCGCTACAGTTCCCTGTGCTACAAATCGGTCAGGAATGCCGATGCGGCGAACGGCAGTATTATGCCCTTTCTCCGCAAAGAAATCCGTCACTGCCGATCCAAGACCGCCAATCACAGTGCCGTCCTCCACAGTAACCACCGGACACCCCGTCTCTATCACCTCCTGAAGAATATCCTCGTCGAGTGGTTTCACGAAAGTCATGTCATAGTGGGCCACGCTTACACCTTTCGATTCAGCCTCCGCGATAGCCTTTGTAACCTCCGAAGCTATCGTACCGGTGCTTATCACCGCCACATCACGCCCCTCTCGAAGTTTCTCCCCCTTGCCTATCTCCATGCTGCGGAATTCACATCGCCAGTCAACGCAATGCCCCTTTCCGCGCGGATAGCGTATGGCAATAGGCCCGCAATTGCACTGCTGCGCGGTAAACATCAGATTTCTCAGAGTCTGCTCATCGCGCGGCGCAGCTATTATCATGCCGGGCACAGTTCTGAGATAAGCCATATCGAACGCCCCGTGATGAGTCACACCATCCTCTCCTACCAGACCGGCGCGGTCGATACAGAATGTAACCGGCAGCCTGGCAATTGCCACGTCATGTATTATCTGATCATAAGCCCGTTGCATGAACGACGAATATATGGCCACGAACGGACGCATCCCCTCTTTGGCCAAACCGCCTGCAAACGTTACCGCATGCTCCTCTGAAATTCCTACATCGAACACCCGTTTCGGCATAGCCTCTTTAAGCATGCTCATTGAAGTTCCCGACAGCATTGCGGCCGTAATCCCCACTATTCTGTCATTGCATCCGGCAAGTTCAACAAGAGTCTCGCCGAAAACATCCTGATATTTCGGAGGGCATTCCTTCCCCTTGTCTGAGCATATCTGCTCTCCGGTTTCGGGATCGAATTTTCCCGGAGCGTGCCACACCGACGGATTCTGCTCGGCGGCCTCAAAGCCTTTACCCTTCACAGTCTTGACATGCAGAATCTTAGGCCCGGTCATATCCTTGATGTCGCGGAGCACCTTGACCATATTTCCCACATCATGCCCGTCAATAGGCCCGAAATATCTTATGTTCAGTCCTTCGAAAATATTCTGTTCATGCGAGAGCAATGCCTTCAGGCTATTGTTGAAACGCATAATAGGCCCACGGTGGCGGTCGCTTACCAGCCCTATCCTTTTCAAGGCCTTGAACGTTGAGTTCCTGAAATCGTTATAACCTTTCGATGTGGTGATATGGGCAAGATAACTGTGGAGAGACCCCACATTGTCATCGATCGACATATCATTGTCGTTCAATATTATAAGCAAATTGTTAGGCGTGTTGGCCGCATTGTTCAGCCCCTCGAACGCCAGTCCCCCGCCGATAGATGCGTCGCCGATAACAGCCACGACATTTCTACGGGGCATATCACCATTCATCTCCGTAGCCACAGCCATGCCAAGAGCGGCCGAAATCGAGTTTGAGGCATGCCCGGCCGTGAATGTGTCATATTCGCTTTCGTCAGGGTTAGGGAAACCGCTGATGCCACCGAGCTTGCGGTTTGTGTCAAAACGCCCGCGGCGTCCGGTCAGCAGTTTATGGCCGTAAGCCTGATGGCCTACATCCCACACAATCCTGTCATAAGGCGTGTTGAACACATAGTGCAGGGCCACCGTCAGCTCCACAGCACCCATCGACGATGCGAAATGTCCCGGATTAGTCGACAACGCGCCAATTAGAAACTTTCTTATGCCCGTACAAACTTCAGGAAGACGCTCCTCCGGAAGCGTTCGCAGATCGGCCGGAGAATCGATCGTCTCCAGCACATCACAGGCTGCGTCATAGCCGGAAGCCATGACACATTTACCACCGATCGCTTTATTTGACAGTTTTGCCGTTTCCGCCATTTTTCACATATTTCTTGTAAAGCGGCACAAACACGATTATGCCTGAAGCTATCACTGGAAACAGAGTCATGAGAGTCACATCAACACCAGCCGCATGTTGGCGCATGACATACCACACACTCACCATCAGCCACAGCATGCCGATTATCACAAATCTGATTATCACCGAGAACTTCATAGGCCGCATTTCGAAAACATAACCTTCCCGATAACAAAATTACAATATTTTCCCGACACCCCCAAAAATTTCATTTCCAAGACACTTCAGAAACACGTCGGGAACACGCCACGCCACATCATCTAAAATTCCTACCGACGACGCCACACACGCAAGCATCCGTAATATCATCCGGCACAAATCAGGCAGAAACTCTCACGCTATTGCAAACAAAACCAGATATCACAATGACCTGGGTTCAGAAAGCGTTCCAGTTTTTTTGATCAGTGCAAATCAAAACCAAGCCGTTTTTTCAAACAGATACAAAAAAATGTGCTTTGCGCTGATAGTCACTATAAACAGAGTGCCGAACCTCATGATCGAGATTCGGCACTCTTAATATTGCGGAACAATTATGTTCGTTCGAGATCAGGACTGGAGCTTGAAGTTGATAGGCAGAGTGTACCATACAGATACAGCCTGACCGTTCATCTTACCGGGGATAAATTTCGGCAGAGTCTTCACAACTCGCACAGCTTCCTTGTCAAGGTCGGGGTCTTTACCGCGAACAACCACTACATCGCCTACCTGTCCGTCTTTCTTTACGACGAATTTCACAACCACACGTCCCTGGATGTTGTTTTCAGCAGCCATAGTGGGATATTTGATGTGGGTGGCGATATATTTCAGGAGCTCGGCCTCTCCACCGGGGAACTGAGGCATCTGCTCTACTGCGGTGAAGATTTCCTCTTTCACAGGTTCGTGCTTCTCCTCAACGATGATTTCTTCTTTGTGCTCGCGCACAACGTTAAGGTCGTCAGTACCCTGGTCAAAGGTGCTCGCACCGGCTGCTGCGGTCGATTCGGCAACTTCATCTTTCGAGGTGATATCCTCGGTTACCTCCTCATCGGCCGCGATAGCGATTTCAGTATCCTTGATGGTGTTGAGAATCTCTTCGGGAAGAGCCTCTTCGGCAACAGGTTCCTCTACAGCCTGCGGAATCTCTTCTTCAGGCTGCTGCTCCTCTTCCTGCTGGGCGTCTGCCTCCATCTGGGCAAGCATCTGCTCCATCTCGGCTTGAAGCTGGAGTTCGCGCTGCTCACGACGGTAGTCTGAATACCTGCTCCAGAAATAACCGCCGATAAGCACAAATATCAGACCGATGATCACGAAGAGCATGGCGCGGTTGTGGCGGCCGTCGCTCTGACGGCGAAGCTCATAGGCACCGAACTCTTTATTTTTGCCTTCAAAAATTACATCAGTCCATTCTTTTGATGAAAGATCTACATCTTTTGCCATGTTTCTTTGCTTCTTTTCAGGTTAATAAATATAGTCGATCATCACAATTAGTTCTTCGGGTGCTTTGCCTTGTAGTCACCAACCATGGCTTCGTCAACTTCTGTGAGGTTGCCAAGCTGGTAACGCGAGATCTGATTGATCTGCATCTCGTCGAGAGCAGAAATCACACTTTCCCACGATGCGTTGGGGAGGGGTTTGATAATAACCACCGGACGGTCATACTCATCGCTGTTACGAATTTTCTTGGCAGCTTCCTGAAACTGCTGTTCGGTGATTTTTTTGTCTCTCCACTCCTGCTTTTTCTTCTCCACATCGGCCAGCACGCCGCGGTTGCGGTCATGCAGGATCTTGCGGATACCCTGCTGGGTCACGCCATCGTTGCCGATGAACTCGGTTGCCTCGAGATTCGACGAAACAACCTGCTCGCCCTGGGTTTCAAGCACGGGTTTTCCGGTATAGTAGTAAACGGTGTTACCCTTTACATTACCGTTGTCATCGTAGTCTGTGTCGAGAATCAGCGTTATAGCTTCCGATTCTTTTGCTTTCTGTAACTCGGTCTGATCGAGCTTCTCGTTGGTAGGCAACGCGATGCTCAGAGTCTGAGACTTAATCATAGTGGTACAGAGCATGAAGAACGTAATCAAAAGCATGTTCATGTCCACCATGGGAGTAAAGTCCACATGGATCGACATTTTTTTCTGGGCGCCTTTTTTCTTTTTGCCGCCCGATGATTGTTCTATCTGTGCCATAGTGATTAATCAGCTTCCGTTTTAAGTGCAGTCATCACAGAGAATTTGTTCATCTTGATGGTCTGAAGGTTGTCGAGCACCTGGTGGATGGTCTCAAACTTCGTACCACGGTCAGACTTAACGGCGATACCTTCGCCTTTCTGGATGGCATCATGAATATTGGTGTTACTCGAGTTGTAGATCGCACGCATCCAAATCTGGAACTCATTGGTGGTCAATTTGTTTCCGTCAGCGTCTGTGTAAGTGATCTCCTTGAAGGGGATGCCGATATCCTTAGGCTTGAGATTACCCATCATAACAGGCTTGTCGAGAGTCTGACTCAGGAATTCATCCTGTTTTGAGGTTTCAAGCATGAGGAATTCGTGCATTTTTTCCAGAGGCACCCCGAAAGATGCGTTCTTAGCAAACTTTTCAATGTCCATGGGGGTGATGCCGGTTTTTTTGCCTGTTTTGGCTTCATAGTCGGCAGCAGCGGTTTTCAGCACCTCTTTGCGGAGGGCTTCCGAACCCCAGTTTTCCGCGTTGTCAGGATCGGCATCTCCAAGGAGAGACATGAATACCTGTCCCTGGGGGCTGACGAGCACCTGTGCAACATTTGCGGTGGGAACCTTGATCTCCGAAACCGACGACGGTGTGATAACCGTCACAGGCTCCTTCTGGAGGAAGGTCGAAGTCAACATGAAGAAAGTAAGCAAAAGAACGGTAACGTCACTCATCGCGGTCATGTCGATGAGGGTACTCTTTCTTTTAATTTTTACTTTTCCCATATTTACTTAGGTTAAACGGGTTGTTAAAAAGTTAGGGTGTTTAACTGAGTAAACGGGATCAGTGGGTAGCTGCGAACGACTGAACGATCGAGAAACCGATTTCGTCGATAGCGTAGGTGAGGTTGTCGATCTTGTTGGTGTAGAAGTTGTAAGAGATTACAGCGAATGCACCGGTTGCGATACCGAAGGCGGTGTTCACAAGAGCCTCAGAGATACCGGTTGACAGTTCGGTCGAGTCAGGAGCACCAGATGCAGAAAGAGCCTGGAACGATTTGATCATACCGAGCACGGTTCCGAGAAGACCGACGAGAGTACCGAGAGTGGTAAGGGTTGCAACGATGGGAAGGTTCTGCTGCAGCGAGGGCATCTCGATTGCGGTAGCCTCTTCAACTTCTTTCTGAAGAGTAGCGATTTTCTGCTCTTTCGAGAGAACGGTGTTCTTGTCCATCTCCTCATAACGGGTGAGGGCTGCGCTTACAACTGCTGCTACTGAACCTTTCTGCTTTTTGCAGAGCTCCTGAGCGGCTGCGATGTTGTTTGAAGCAAGGCATTTTTTGATTTCGCTCACGAATTTGGCGATGTTGCCGGTTCCTTTGGCGCTCTTGAGGGCGATTGCACGCTCTACAGAGAGAACGATAACGGTGAGGAAGAGAGTCTGAAGGATAGGCACGATGATACCACCTTTGAACACGGTACCGATAAGATCGAGCGGGTGAGCTTTTGCGAACTCTTCGCCGGCGAACCACATTGATGCGCCATCATAACCTTCAGCATCGAAGTGTGAGGGATGACCGAACACAAAGAGGAACAGACACACTGCCACTACGAAGCAGGCGATGATGATCAAGAAAGCGTTCTTGACACCACGAACATTGTTACCGGGTTTCAAAGTCGCGGAACTTTTAGCTGAATTAGGCTTTTGAGCTTCCATAATTTTTAATAGTTCTTTTAAAT